>JBOFUD010000437.1:0-12448 GCA_051652385.1 Flavobacterium sp. | reverse complement strand
GTGGTGTAATTTTTGGAAGGTTTACATTGCGCTTGTAATGAAAACTCACAAAAAAAGAAAAATAGTAGAAAGAATTTAATTCGAAATGGCATCCATTAATTTTGATTTGTTGTACAACTTATCAGAAACTCTGATGTTTCGACCATTATTCATTTTTAAAATAAAATCTTTGCTATTAAACAAGGTTATCCTTTTCTTATTGATTATTGCGCTGCTACTCACTTTTAAAAAAGTCGTTTCGGGAAGCAAATGGAAAATATCTTTTAATGATTTTGTAATTACAATGGTTTCATTGGTCGTTTCGATTTTGCATTTTCCATTGCCGTTTTCCGTTTCACAACAAATAATATCCGAAACCATAACCACTCTAAAGCCTTCATTGTTGGCTAATACAATTGATTTTTTGTCCCCGTTTAAAGTGCTTTTCAAAACTTCAATCCGATTGTGATTATTGGCTAATTCGATTTTGTTTTCGAATTGTTTTACGATAGCTTTAATGTTCAGCGGATTAATGGGTTTCATGATATAATTTAAAGCACTGATGTCGATAGCTTTTGTAAATTCGTTGGCATGCCCTGTTACAAAAACAATTTCAAAATTGATTTTAGTAAAATGCTTGACCAAATCAAAGCCGTTCTTTTCTGGCATATCAATATCTAAAAAAACCAAATCAGGTTGGTGGTTTTCGATAGCAACAATTGCAGTGTCAACCGAAGGGCATACGTCTACAATTTGAATGGTATTGTCACTATAGTTTTTGCAAAAAGTATGGATAAGCTCTCTTGATTTGATATCATCATCAACGATGATCGCTTTTATTAACATAGAAAAAAGTATTGTTTGTAATGGGCTAAAAGTACTAATATGATCCTATTTATCAGAATGAATCTGTTTTTTTTAATTTTTATGGTAAAAAAAAAACGCTAACCGGAGTCAGCGTTTTAAAATGTAAAAGCGTTTACTTAGGTTATTCTGCTACAAATGCGGTAAAACTTTTTAGGTCAAATGGTACGTTTTGTTCTTTGGCCTGTTTTAAATAAGTCGCTTCGTTTTTTGCTTTCAAGTTTTTGAAATCAGTAATTGCGGTGTCATAACGTTGCAAAATTGCTTCCTTATTCTCTAGTTGAGAGGGAGAAGGGGCAGTAAAATTTCCAGCTACCGAAGCGTATAAATCTCCTAATTTCTCTCTTAATTGCGGTTCAGCAGCCCCTACATAGGCATCGCCTGTAGTAACGACCATTTTGGCTTTTAGCTTTTCAAAATCAGTTTTTATTTTGGTTCCTTGTTTGCTGAAGTTTTTGTTTTTGGCCATCAATTGGTCTAAAAGTTTAACTGTTTCATTGATTTCGTAAACGGTATAGGCTAATTCTTCGTTTTTATTAAATAATTCTCGCGTAGTTTCTTTTTGCTTCAAACGATCTTCCTTCGAAATACTACTTTTGGGATCATTTAGTATTTTGAAGGTATGCGTGTAGATTTCTTTACCTTTGGTTAGCACTACTTTGTAGGTTCCTTCTTGTACTCGAGGGGCTGTAAATCCGGCGTAGGAAAGCGTTTTTGCCGCAGCTATTTTTGGGTTTTTCATATTGTAATCCCAATTTACCACATTAATTCCTTTTTGTTTGCCTGCTGGCAAATTGATGATTTTATTCCCTTGTTCATCTTGAATTTCAATATCCATTTTGCCAAGCGTATGTCTCTTTTTTAAATAATAAATAATTTGAGCACTTGAAGATGGATTGCTTCCTACAAATTCTAATTCGGTAGCTGAGGTACCAAAACTAGATTGCTCTTCAATTATGGCAGGTTTTAAATCAAAAAAGTGAAGGTCTTTCGCTAGAATGTCTTGATTGATTTGACGCAGCGGACTAATATCATCCAAAACAATCACGCCTCGTCCATGTGTTGCCATTACTAACGAATTGGTTTTTTTATTCAAATCCATGAAATGTACAGCCACTGAAGGCATTTTATTGGTAAAATGTGACCAGTTGCTACCCCCGTCTATGGTAATATACAATCCTTTTTCGGTCCCTAAAAACAATAAATTTTCATTGGTAAAATCTTCTTGAATATTTCGAACAAAGCCATCTACATCGGCAGTAATGATGGATTTCCAAGTTTTACCAAAATCGGTAGTTTTGTAGGTGTATGGAGTATAGTCGTTTTTGGCGTGTCCTTCAAAAACGGCGTAGGCTGTTCCTTCTCCAAAAACACTAGCTTCAATATGATAACACCATGTGTTTTTTGGTAAACCTGTAATGTTAGCTACTACGTTAGTCCAGGATTTTCCACCATCTTTGGTCAATTGCAAGTTTCCATCATCTGTTCCGGCCCAAATAACCTTTTCGTTCAAAGGAGATTCGGCAATGGTAAAAATGGTACAATGTTGTTCCGCACCAGAATTATCTACTGACAATCCCCCTGATTTTGTAGTGTCCATTTTCAAAGGATCTTTGGTGGTCAAATCTGGGGAGATTTTGGTCCACGTTCTTCCCATATCTTCTGATTTATGTACGAACTGACTTCCCATATAAAAACGATCTGGTTGTTTTTTGCTTATTTCCATGGGGGCATTCCAATTGAAACGTAATTTTGGATCACCTTTTACGGCCAAAGGTTGAATCGTAATTAACTCTTGCGTATCGGTGTTGTAACGCCAAACGTTTTCAGCGCCTTGCATTTCGCTATAAATAATATTTTTGGTTGGATGTTTGATGACTCTGAAACCGTCACCTTGGCCAATTCTGGTCCAATCTCGTGATTCTATTCCGCCAGGGCTTTTTGAAGGGCCATACCAAGAACCGTTATCTTGTAATCCTCCATACACATTAAACGGCTCTTTATCGTCAATACTAACGTGATAGAATTGAGAAACCGGTAAATTGCTCACCATTTCCATAGTATTTCCACCATCCCAGCTTCGGTAAACGCCACCGTCTGTGGCACAAAAAATACGATTGCTGTCGTATTTATCAAAAGTAATGTCGTGGATGTCGGAGTGCATGTACCCTAGGTTTTTAAATGTTTTTCCGCCATCTCTACTGATCGATCCATTCAAACCTCCTTTTGCCACAATATCTGGATTTTTAGGATCGACTACAATTCTTGAAAAATAAAAAGGGCGCACTACTAAACCAAAATCATTATTCAAATGTTTCCAGTTCGCTCCCGCATCATCAGAGCGATAAAGTCCATTCAAATCTGGTTTTTCAGTTTCTAATACAGAATACAAAATGTTTGAATTCGAGGGAGCTATCGCAATGGCTACTCGCCCTAATTGCCCTGCAGGAAATCCGTTGTGAATTTTATTCCAAGTTTTTCCGCCATCTGTTGTTTTGTATAAAGCCGATTGGATTCCACCAGAGCTAAAAGACCAGCCTGTTCTTCTGAATTCCCAGAAAGAGGCATACATGACGTTGCTGTTTTTTGGATCCATAATCAAATCAGAACAGCCTGTTTTGTTATCAACAAAAAAAACCTTAGACCAGGTGGTTCCGCCATCGGTAGTTTTGTAAATGCCTCGTTCGTCACTATCACCCCAGAGTGCTCCAAGTACAGCCACCCAAACTACATCACCGTTTTTTGGATCAATTACAATAGAGGCAATACGATCTGATTTTGTCAGGCCCATATTTTTCCAGTTTTGACCACCATCTGTCGATTTGTAAATTCCGTCACCCATAGAAACACTGTTTCGTGTCCAGGTTTCACCGGTTCCGACCCAAATATTCTGGTCAGGTTTTGAAGGATCAATTGCGATGCACCCGATGGATTGAATATGATCATCAAAAACCGAATTAAATGAAGCGCCACCGTCGTTACTTTTCCAAACACCACCTCCAGCTGTTGCTGTAAAAATGATTTTATTGTTGGTAGGATGCATTTCAATATCGGTGATTCTCCCGCTCATTAAGGCTGGACCCAGATGCCTCGCTTGTAGATCGCCAAATAATTCTTTGCCTTTAAGCACTATTTTTTCTTGTGCCAAAGCTGATGTTGCCGTTAATATTCCTAAACAAGCAACCCAAAAAGTCGTTTTATTCATACCTGATTGATATTGTACAAGGAATTAGTAATCTAGCGTTTGTTTCACAGTAATACGCGAGTTGCTAATTCATGGTGTTATTAGTTAAAAAAAGTCCCTACTTTTCAATAAGGACTTGTGTCTGCGTTTATCACCTACTATTGGGCAGGAAATGCATACGCTTTAGCATCTACAGTAGGATTTAAAACTATTTTTTTTACACTCATGGCCTGGCCACTTTGTTTCATAGCAAAAGGAAAAAAAATACCATCCACTTCTTGATAGTCACTCATTGTTGAAAGTGCTTTTTGACCTTTAGCAGGCCCTTGTTTAATCTCGACCTCAGTAGCAATAGGTAAGTTGTTTTCGGTGTCAAAAAAGTAGTAGTTTACGTCGTCTGTCTTCACGCCATCAACCATGATTGGTTTTTTGGTTAATTTTATTTTGTAGCATTCTGTCCCTTCTTTTGTTTCTTTACCGAGCAATTCTACAGCGTACCCTTTTGCTTTATAATCTAAGAAAGGATCAGGAAAGTCGGCATTGCTTAATTTTGCATTGGCAGTGGTTTCTGCATCTGACTTTTCGGCTTTCATTGTCATAAAACTGGTGCTCCACATTGTTTCACCATCGGAGGCCATTTGGGTCATTTCTTTCCCTTGAAGATTGAGTTTTACATACATTTTCCCTCCCAATTCTTGAACAACTTCTACCGGAATTTCCATTCCTTGGGCATTAGCAACCATTTCCATTTTAACGCCTTTCAACGCTTTTAATTTTTCAGCTCCACCAATGGTAGTAATGTATTTATTAATGATTTCATCCGCATTTTGCGCAATAACAGTGGTTCCGCTGGCACATAGGAAGGCCAATACGGCAATAATTTTAATTTTTTTCATAACGTTTGGTTTTTAGATCGTTGAATACAAAAAGATTAGTGTAGCTAACGAGCATAAATGTTACAAAAAAAAGTCGTTTTTTTTAATTAATCAATAGTAATCGCCTTGAGTTTGCTTCTGTAGGCTTCCAATGCGACAGATTTTGAAATGAATCCGTAGTATTTGCCATGTTGAACAACGGGTAAAAACGTTTTTTTGGTTTGTTCAAAGGTATTCATAACACGCTCCATTTGATCAGTAGGAGAAATAGTCCCAATGGGTTTGGTCATGATTTCTTGCACCGAGGTATATTTCACTCGATACGGATTAAATATTATCTCTCTAATGTCATTAAAATGAACAATGCCTACCAATTCATTCTCTAAATTAACTACTGGAAAAATCACTTGATCTGAATTGGAAATTAAATCTACCAATCTGGCGAGTTTTTCATTTGGAAAAATTTTTATATAATCTGTTGCAATTATATTTTTGGTTTCTAGTGTTGCTAGGACATTCGTATCTTTATTGCTAGTGAAAGCGTTGCCTTTTTTTACCAAATTTTTCACATCCATAGAATGTTTTTCGAATCGTTTTGATACGGCGTAGCTGGTGGATGCAACAATCATCAAGGGAATCATTAAGCCATAACCGCCAGTGATTTCTGCAATTAAGAAAATGGCAGTTAGAGGTGCGTGAAATAAACCGCTCAAAATTCCAGCCATTCCTACAATGGTAAAATTGCTCACTGGGAGTTTAGCTACGCCAATTTGATTTAACAAAGAAGAGAAGAAAAATCCAATATAAGAGCCTAGAAACAATGAGGGGGCAAAGTTGCCTCCATTTCCGCCACTGCTTAAGGTTAGCCCCGTTGCAAAGACTTTTAGCATCATGCAAGCGCCGATAAATAATAATAAAATCCAGTTGTTGTTTCGGAAATCTTTGAATAGCGTATTTTCTAATATTCTTCCGGGATCGCTTTGAGATAAAATGCGAATGCTTTCGTAACCCTCTCCAAAAAGAGGCGGAAAAATAAAAATGATCAAAGCTAATAATACTGAACCAAGCAGCGCTTTTTTATAGATTGATAACTTGGATAAGTGAAAAAAACGTTCGATTTTTTCAAAGTATCTAGAATAGTACACGCTAATCAAACCCGTGAAAAGTCCCAGAAGAATGTAGTATAGTATGTTGAGGTGATTGAAATTTTCTTGTTGTTTAAACGAAAGTAAAATGCTTTCGTCTAGCGCTATCATCGAAACCATGGCGCCGGTTGCTGCTGCAATCATAATTGGGGTAAAAGCGGCAATACTTGCATCAACCAATAATACTTCAACGGCAAATAAAACGCCAGCAATGGGAGCGTTAAAGGCGGCTGCAATTCCTGCTGCCACCCCGCAACCAATAAGTAAGGTTCTGTCTTTGTAGCTTAATCGGTATTTTTGTGCGTAATTGGAGCCAAACGCAGCTCCTGTAATTACAATTGGACTTTCTAACCCAGCCGATCCTCCTAAACCAACGGTTAAAGAACTCGTAATAATCTGAGCATACATCTGCTTTTTTGGAATAATACTTGCTTTTTTGGCTACGGCAAATAAAATTTGTGAAGTTCCTTTTTCAATGGACCCTCCAAGTAATTTATCAACAACCAAAACCGTCAATAAAATTCCAACAATAGGCAAAATACTATTGATAAAATTTAGTTTTAAAATACCGTTGACATAATTAGCAAAAGTAAAAACAGCATGCGCAAAATATTTTAAAAGTATAACGGCAAGCCCCGCAGAAATACCAACCAAAACACTAGATAGAAAAATAAATTGTTTGTTCGTTACCTTACTTTGACTCCAAACAATCAATGATTCCAAACGGTTAAATGCTGTAGAAAGAAGGATTTTAAAATTCATTTTTTTGTTTTTCAATAGTTTTTAAAGCTTCTTTGTTGCTCAAAGGTTTTAAGTTTGCTGTGTTTACATAGTGCAGTACTGCCTCTGGATTGCATTTTGAAAATTCTCTCAACGACCACCCAATGGCTTTTTGAATAAAGAACGCATGGCTGTTTTTAAATCGTTCGCATGCAGCTTTTAGAATATTAAAATTTGTATTTTCTTTATATTCTAACTGAAACAAAAGTACACTTCTATTCAGCCAAATAGTTGGAGAATTTGAAAATTTTTCAATTACCGCATCTGATTGTTCAGGAAACTGAGCCAAATAACGACCTAATAAAAATTTACTAATCGTATCTACTGTATCCCACCAGGAATGGGTAATCAGCAATTTTTCTATCCAACTAATGTCATCGATTACTAAGTTTTTGCTTATATTTTTAACCAAAATTTCAATAGCACAATAATGAAATTCTCTTTGTGGTTTTTCAAAAAGTGTTAATGCAATGTTTCTCGCATTTGATTGCAAAGTATCAGAATACTTGTTGGCAACCGATTTTAAAAGTGCTCTTCTTTGGGGCATGGGAAGGCCAATGAAAACAAAATTATTTTTCATATAAGCCTGCATAGCCATACGCTTCTCTGAATTTGCGTGGGCAATAAACACTTTTTCTAGTTCCGAAATAAAATCCATGGGGTGCATTAAAATTTACTTTGATCCGATACATGATACGCATGCTATGTCTTGAACTACATTAAAAATAAACATTCGTAAAAAAAAGCCTTGATTTTAGAGAGAACATCAAGATTACATTTGGCCAAAACAACAAAAGTAAAAACAAATGAAATTTATTCGCTGCGTTCCGCTAAAAAATATAAAAATGCTAAAGTAATTTAGTTTTGGCAAATTTCTAGTGCGAAATCTGGGTTTAAAAGCCAACTGCTGTGTCATCTCCCCTATAATCGGCTCCTCCTTCTAATTTATGATTTGGCAAAACTAAAATAGCGTCTACTTTGCCAATTACTGGAGTCGTCTTTTCATGGATGAGATAGCCTTTTAGTTTTAAATTTTCAAAAGTGGAGGTGTCAAAAGTCTTAGGTTCGAAGGTAATTAAATCAGGCAACCACTGATGGTGAAAACGAGGCGCATTGACGGCTTGTTGCATGCCCATTTTGAACTCATAAACGTTCAGTATGGTTTGCAGCACAGAAGTTATAATAGTAGAACCTCCCGGTGAACCCACTACCATAAATAATTGCCCATTTTTTTCAACGATAGTGGGCGTCATGGAGCTTAACATTCGTTTGCCGGGAGCAATGCTGTTGGCTTCGTTTCCTACTAACCCAAACATATTTGGAACTCCGGGTTTTGCGCTGAAATCGTCCATTTCGTTATTGAGGAAAAAACCTAAAGCATCGCAATAGTACTTAGATCCATAGCCATCATTTAAGGTTGTAGTAGCAGCTACGGCATTTCCGACGGCATCAACTATGGAATAATGGGTGGTTTCGGTACTTTCGTTATAGTTTATTTTTCCTTCTTTAATTTCTGAGGACAACGAAGCTTTTTCAAAACTAAAACTATTCATGCGTCGTTTTAAATAGTCATGTTCTTGTAGGGCGTTAATCGGAATTTTAACAAAATCGGGATCGCCAAGATAATAACTCCTATCTGCATAAGCGCGGCGTTCTGCTTCGACAATCACTTGAATCGATTCGGTAGTATTGTGACCCATTTTGGCTAAATCAAAAGGAGCAATCATCCCGAAAATTTGTGCTAAGCAAATGCCGCCGCTACTTGGTGGAGGCATCGAAATTATCTTCAATTCTTTGTATTGAAAGGATAAGGGAGTGCGCCATTTGGCCTCATATTGTCGTAAATCTTTCATCGTAATTACTCCTCCTTTTTGTTGCAAATAGTTTACTAATGTTTTTGCCGTTTCGCCTTTATAAAATTCATCGCGCCCGTTTTTTGCAATGCGTTTCAGCGTTTGGGCCAAAGCAGGGTATTTTATGGTATCTTTTTCTTTAAAGTAAGTTGCAAATAGGGTTTGATTCCCATTAGCTTTTATAATATCTTCCCGATAATCGTTTAATCGGCGTTCTTGTTTTCGCGTAACGACAACCCCTTTTTCAGCCAACGCAATGACCGGTTTTAGTATTTCGGACATCGGAAGGCTACCTAGTTTTTTATGAACTGCAAACACACCCGCAATGGTTCCCGGCACACCTACAGCCATTGGCGACTCCGTGCTTTTCCCCTTGATTACATTTCCATCTTTGTCTAAAAACATCGTTTTATGTGCGGCCAAAGGGGCTTTTTCTCGGTAATCCAAAGAACCAATTTCGCCATTAGCTTTGCGGTACACCATGAATCCACCACCACCTAAATTCCCTGCATAGGGATAAGCAACAGCCAAAGCCAATTCGGTAGCCACCATAGCGTCAAAGGCATTGCCGCCTTTTTTCATGATTTCGACGCCAATCTTGGAGGCTTCCTCACGTGCGGAAACGACCATGGCTTTGTCGGTATTTAGTCCAATGATTTTTGAGTTATTTTGAGCAAAACTGCTCAGACTAACTAATAGGGATAAAAGATGTATTTTTTTCATTTTTATTAATATCCAGTTGCAGTATTATCTCCTCTTTTGTCGGCGCCTCCCTCTAGTTTTCCATTTGGAAGCACCAATATCGCATCGACTTCACCAATGATTTGACTGTTTTTTTCATTGATTAGGTATTTTTTATTTTTTAAATCTTCCAATAATGATTTTGAAAAGGAATTCGGTTCAAAAACGATTTCATCAGGCAACCATTGATGGTGAAACCTTGGTGCATTAACGGCTGCTTGCATTGTCATATGGTACTCATAAACATTCAAAATAGCTTGTAACACGGAGGTGATTATTGTTGAACCTCCCGGTGTGCCAACAACCATATAAAGTTTGTCTTTTTTTTCTACAATAGTAGGTGTCATGGAACTTAACATTCTTTTTTCGGGTGCAATACTATTGGCTTCAGCACCCGTGAGGCCATACAAGTTAGTAGCACCTGCTTTGGCACTAAAATCATCCATTTGATTGTTTAAAAAAAAACCTAATTCATCGCAATAGATCTTTGATCCATAATTATCATTTAATGTTGTGGTTACTGAAACGGCATTTCCTAGCGCATCAACTATTGAATAATGCGTAGTTTGCTTGCTTTCATATTCTTGCATGTTACCTTGAGAAATTTCAGAAGATTTGGTAGCCTTCTTGAATGAGAAATCACCCATTCTGTTTTTTATATAAATAGAATCTAATAGTTTTTTTGTTGGAATTTTTACAAAATCAGGATCACCTAAGTAGTAGTTTCTATCGGCATAAGCTCTTCTTTCTGCTTCTGTAATTAGTTGAATGGATTTCGATGTATTGTGTCCCATTTCGGCAAGATTAAAGGGCTCAACCATCTTCATGATTTGATTCAAACAGATGCCACCACTACTAGGAAGTGACATGGATGTTATTTTTAAATCTTTGTACTTAAAGGTAATAGGTTGTCTCCATTTGGCTTGGTATTTTTCTAGATCAGTAAGCGAAAGTATGCCTCCTTTTTCTTTTATGAAAGAAGCAAGTTTCTGAGCGGTTTCGCCTTTATAAAATTCATTTCTTCCGTTTTTCGCAATTCGTTTTAAGGTTGCTGCTAAAGCGATAAATTGAATCGTATCGCCCACTTTATATGTTTTTGAAAATAAGCTATTTGGCCCATTTGCTTTTATAAACACTGCTCTATAATCTGATAGGCTTTGCGCTTGGTAAACAGTAACAACCACGCCTTTTTCTGCTAAAGCGATTATTGGCTTCAATAATTCAGCCATGGGAAGAACACCAAATTTATGATGCACTTCAAAAATGCCAGCAATAGTTCCCGGAACGCCAACTGCAAAGGCAGTTTCTGTACTTTTCCCCTCGATCACATTTTTTTTGGCATCCAAAAACATATCTCTTGAGGCTAAAAGAGGGGCTTTTTCTCGGTAATCCAGTGCACCCGTTTCTCCATTCGCCTTTCGATACACCATAAAGCCGCCACCACCAATATTTCCTGCTTGAGGATGGCTTACCGCCAAAGCCAATTCGGTAGCCACCATAGCATCAAAAGCATTGCCGCCTTTTTGCATGATTTCGATACCGATTTTGGATGCTTCTTCTCGTGCCGAAACGACCATGGCTTTGTTGGCGATTAATCCCGTTTGTGCTTGTACGGTAGTACTGAAAAAGCTGTGAAAAACGTAAAGGAAGAGCAATTGAAAAAATTTCATAATTGAGGTAGTTGTAATGACACTTGTTCTTGTAAATCGCTAAAAAATGTGGTGAATTCTTGTTCAAATTCGGAGTAATGCGCTATTAGTTCATTGGATGAAAATCTCATTTTGGATGCGTTTTTGGTTCGACTATCCATTTGTGTCAAAATTCGACTAATTCCTGCTATGCTTTGGTAGCTCAGTAACCAATTGTGGTCAATCATGTAGGGCATCATTCCTTTGGTTCTTTCGGATAAAAGCTCATAATTATCTCTCAATGATTGATAGAAATTCTCTGTAAAATGTTCTAAATTTTCATTAGAAAAGAGGCTCCAATTTTTAGACAGAAAATGATCGTAAAACACATCAACAATTACTCCTGAATAATGATGGTATTCCGAATGCAATTTTTTAGTACTTTGTCTAAAAACAGGATGTGCATCAGTATACGTATCAATAAAGCGATGCAAACGAATCCCCTTCTGTATCGAAATTGGATAGTGTTCGTACTGTTTCCCACGAATACCGTCGGCCATAAAATTGCCAATTTTGAGTAATTCGTCATCACCAGAAAGAAAAATATGCGCTAGAAAGTTCATTGTTTTGCTTTGACTCTTTTCAAAGATACAAACTTTCAAAAGCCTCGCAATAAAAGCCTCATTTTCCTTAACTAAAAACTTTTCGTTACAAAAACGATAAGCCCATTCAACTTTTTTATATTTGTAGCTATAACCAATTTGAAATAAAATGACATTAATTAAATCAATATCAGGAATCCGAGGAACTATTGGAGGTAAAGTAGGCGAAAATTTAACGCCTCTTGATGCGGTAAAATTCGCTTCTGCCTACGGAACTTGGTTGAAAAATTACAGTAATAAAGAAAAACTTACCGTTGTAATTGGTCGTGATGCTCGTATTTCTGGACCTATGATTCATAATCTAGTAGTCAATACTTTGTTGGGACTAGGAATAGATGTAATCGATCTAGGATTGTCTACAACGCCCACAGTAGAGGTAGCTGTTCCGATGGAAAAAGCGGATGGCGGAATCATTTTGACAGCCTCACACAACCCAAAACAATGGAATGCTTTGAAACTTCTAAACGAAAAAGGAGAGTTTTTAAGTGGTGCCGATGGCGAAAAAATATTAATCATTGCCGAAGAAGAAGCTTTTGATTTTTCGGATGTGGATAATTTGGGCGAAATTACCATTAACGATGCCTATATGGACATTCACATCGATGAGGTTTTGAATTTGCCACTAGTTGATAGTGACGCAGTAAAAGCTGCAAATTTTAAAGTGGTAGTCGATGGCGTGAATTCTTCTGGAGGAATCATTATCCCTAAATTACTGGAGCAAATGGGCGTTGAGGTAG
>JBOFUD010000436.1:0-1855 GCA_051652385.1 Flavobacterium sp. | reverse complement strand
GGAAACTAAGCAGCAATTGCTTGAAGCTACTCATATTATGATTACTTACGGCACTTCGTGGGTGTATCGGCATATCGAAAGTAATGTTATTGTGGCGAATTGTCATAAAGTGCCGCAAAAACAGTTTAGCAAAGAATTGTTATCGATGGAAACGATTCAAAAATCGGTTCAAAATACTGTAGATTTAATTCAAAAGTACCATCCTAAATGTAATTTTATTTTTACTGTTTCACCCGTTCGTCATCTCAAAGACGGTTTTGTTGAAAATCAAGTCAGTAAAGCCCATTTGATTGCTGCAATTTATTCAACAACAAACACTAAGCAACAAACACTGAACTATTTTCCTAGCTACGAAATCATGATGGACGAACTTCGAGATTATCGTTTTTATGCCGATGATATGGTGCATCCTAGTGCGTTGGCGATTGATTTTATTTGGGAACGGTTTGTGGGCGCACTTGTCAGTGAAAACGCGTATCCTACTATGGAATTGGTAGCATCCATACAAAAAGGATTGGCGCACCGACCGTTTAATATGTATTCAGAAAGTCATCAGAAGTTTGAGAGGCATTTAAAGGAAAAAATAGCTAAATTAGTAGCTCACTATTCATTTATGAAATTTTAATTATGTTAAAAAGGATATTAATAGGGATTATAGTTGTCGGCATGGGATTGTTGGTTTTTAAATATTGCGATTTCAAAAAGGAGAAAGAAGAAGATTTCGATTACAATACGAATCTTATTCAACAACAAATTTTGAATGTTGGCAAATTGGTGGTGACTGAAGGACATTTCTCTGAAGTGATCACGTTTAAAAACTCGGCCAAGTATTTAATGGATATGGTTTCTTTTGAGAAAAAAGCCATTGTAGTTGTCAATGCCAAGGTGACTGTGGCGTATGATATGCGTCAAATGAAATATGATATTGACGAAAAAAACAAAACGATTACCATCCTCTCTATTCCGAAAGAAGAAGTGTCAATTTATCCAGACCTACAATATTATGATGTGGAACAAAGTAAAATGAACGAGTTTACCGGTGCCGATTATAACAAAATCAATAAGATAGTGAAAGCCAATTTAGCCAAAAAAGTGGAAAAATCTACCTTGCAATCGAATGCCAAAAACCGCTTGCTGAGCGAAATATCTAAAATGCTCATCTTGACGAATTCTTTGGGTTGGAAATTGCAATACAACGGAGAACAAATTACAAGTGAAAAAGAATTGCAAGAGGATTTGAAGTTGTAAATGGAATATAAATTTCAAAAAGTAATAACAAACACTATTTCAATATAATCCAATTGTATTTTGTCATATCGAGCGCAGGCGAGAGGTAACGAGGGTTCTCGACTGCGCTCGAACTGACAAAATGGACTATTTTAAATACGGAATTGGTATAAATTCCAAATTCCATAAAAAAATACAGATTACAACGATATCTGTGTTTGAAAGATTTAACCGCAAATTCGTAAATTTTTAATGTTGAACTGAAAATTTGTGAATTTGCGGTTATTTTTTTGCCGTTTGTTTTCAAGTTGCGGTTTAGCTGAGCAACTTTGAAAACATTTATATGTTGTGGGTGTAATTTTTAGGTATGTAATTCTAATGTGTCGTTTCCTCTTTTTCAAAAATCAACTCCAAGCCATTCGAAATTAATTGGGCTACTTCTGGACGTTGTTTTTTGAGATTTTCTAAATGAGAAAGAATCGCGGTAAACAATTGGGTTTCGTTTCTTTTGTTTATTAGTTCCACTAATTCTATGGATAGCAACCAATCGTTAGGGTGTGCTGTTTTTACTTCTTCAAAAATAGGTGCTAGTGGAGTCGAAACATCTTTAGTATTTCTGATGTTTCGA
>JBOFUD010000435.1:0-2905 GCA_051652385.1 Flavobacterium sp. | reverse complement strand
TTACCCGATGATCAATTGGCAGAAATATTAAAAGAAAAAGGGTACCCCATTGCCAGAAGAACCATCGCCAAATACCGTGAACAACTTGATATTCCGGTAGCAAGAATGCGAAAAAAAATGTAGAAATTTCGAATTCTTCTGACAAAATAAAAATACTTGTTTCACGTCCCATCAAAGGGAAACAGCTCTTTTTTTGTGACTTTATCCAAAACAAAGGATTATGATAACGAATATTAACGAATTAGACTTAAATAAAACCTACACTTATGCTGATTATTTAACTTGGCAATTTGATGACAGGATAGAGCTATTGAACGGAAAAATATTTAGTGTAGGATCAACCCCAAATACTACTCATCAAAGGATATCTAGGGAGTTAGCAGGTGTACTTTATAATTTTTCAAAACCACGTTCTTGTAATCTTTTTGCTGCACCTTTTGATGTAAGACTCATTGATAATAAAAAAAAATCGTCTGTAGACAAAGAGATTTTTACCGTGGTGCAACCCGATTTGTGTGTGATTTGCGACGAATCAAAAATTGACGAAAGAGGTGCCATTGGAGCTCCTGATTTGGTCATTGAAATTCTGTCACCGGGAAATTCCAACAAAGAAATGAAATACAAATTTGATTTGTATGAAGAAGCCGGCGTACTTGAATATTGGATTGTAAATCCTGCCGACAAAACCCTTTTTATTTATGTTTTAAGAGAAAATGAATTTATAGGAATGCATCCCCTTATTGAAGAAGATGCCATACAAAGCAAATTATTTCCGGATTTAAATTTTCAATTGACCGAAATATTTAATTAAGAAATAACCCTTTCAAGATCAATACTTCGAAAGGGTTTTACATTTTTTTTATTTCTTTTTTTTGTCATCATGCATCGCGTGATAATAGGCGGCACGACTCAGTGGTTCATACTCTTCAGTTTCCCCAAGCATCACCAATTTATCGTTATCGGTTTTTCGGAAACTGTAATTGGCTAAATTTCCCGTTCGGGTACATACGGCATGCACTTTGGTAACATATTCGGCCGTGGCCATCAAAGCCGGCATAGGACCGAAAGGATTTCCTTTAAAATCCATATCCAAACCCGCCACAATAACTCGGATGCCTTGATTGGCCAAATCATTACAAACCGTAACAATTTCGTCATCAAAAAACTGGGCTTCATCTATCCCAACAACATCACAACCTTGCGCCAAAATCATGATATTGGCTGCTGCTGGAACTGGAGTTGACCGGATTTCGTTTTCGTCATGAGACACCACTTTCTCATCGTGGTAGCGCGTATCTATTGCAGGTTTAAAAATTTCGATCTTTTGTTTGGCGAACTGCGCCCGTTTTAATCGGCGAATCAATTCTTCTGTTTTACCCGAAAACATGGAGCCACAGATGACTTCGATCCAACCAAACTGTTCTTTGTGATTTACTGTATTTTCGAGAAACATTTTGTATTTTTCTGCCTTTAAAAATGAATAGTTTTTATTACTTTGTAGCGGCAACAAATTTATTAAAAAAGTGACACCCTATTCACTATAATTCCAAAAGTTATGAAAAAAAGATTGGAGGCTGATTTAGTTAGTATTGCACATAAAATTCTTCGACTCAAAAACAAATCCGATGTGAATGTGCTTCTTTTAGAAACCCAAAAACTCCATGAAAAACTATCGGTTTTAAAATTCCTGCAAGATAACTTTGACGATGTAAATCCAACAATTGGTCTTGCAGCAATGGAGGAAGAACTTGAAAAAGTTTTTCTAAAAAACGAAAACATTCCCGAAATTGTAGCGCCAGAAACGCCGCAAAACAAAGAAGATTCCTATATAGAAATCACAACTACAAAAGCAACAATTATTGAAGAAGTAGCTGCAATAGCCACAACAGAAATCCCTCTTTTGGAAACCATTGCCCCCGAACTGGAATTGCCCATGTTTGAAGAAGAGGAACCTAGCTTTGTAGCACCAATTCTCGAAGAAAAAAAAGAAGAAAAAACTATCCTACCCTTTTCTGATGCTCCAGAAATAGAAAAACAAAAAACACCTCAAGTGGTACAAATTTCATTTGAAGAATTATTAGGTGGAAATTATGCCGACACACAATTCGTGAAGGTAGACAGCACCGAAACCAGCAAAAACATCCCAGCTTCAACAGCTTTTGATCTGACTTTCGATAAAATTGAAAGTAAAATCGAAGATAGTGAAGCCAAATCAGTAATTGATACAATAATTAATGAAATCGAAACTGAATTGGATGACCCAATTAAAGAAAATTTTACCGAATCGAAATATGTAAAAATTGACACAGCGGCAGCGGCTTTTGATCTAGCTTTCGATAAAGTAGAAACTTTAACCGAAGTAAGTGAAATCAAACCCAAATCATTGAACGATAAATTAAGTAAAGGCATCGCAATTGATTTGAACGATCGCATTGGTTTTGTAAAACATTTATTTAATAACAGTAGTGAAGAATACAACCGAGTATTGAGTCAACTAAACAGTTTTAATAACTTTTATGAAACCAAAACTTTTATTGACGAAATGATCAAACCTGATTACAACGATTGGGAAGGCAAAGACAATTACGCGAATCGATTCATGGAAATTGTAGAGAAAAAATTCCTATAATTCACATATCTATTCGTTTTAGTATTTATTCATCAAACACGAACTTCGTTTAGGAACGGATTTCGTGTTTAACTTTTTACACTATGTCAAAACTCTATATCGTTCCCACGCCCATTGGCAACCTCGAAGACATGACGTTTCGAGCGATACGCATTCTAAAAGAAGCCGATTTGATTTTGGCCGAAGACACCCGAACCAGTGGCAAACTGCTCAAGCATTTTGAAATAAGTACGCACATGCACAGCCACCACATGCACAACGAGCATAAAACCATCG
>JBOFUD010000434.1:0-2126 GCA_051652385.1 Flavobacterium sp. | reverse complement strand
TCAAATTCATAGTGCTCAATTTCTCTCAGCTGGATAATCATACGTTGTTGCTCCGGCAATTGCTCTATTATTTTGGCCACCCAACTCAAACTATCGTTGTCTTCTGCTTTTTGTTGCAGACTAGGCTCGCGATCCTTGTAATTCGCAGGCAAAATCCTCGAATTAAATGATCGTTTGGATTTCAACTGGTCTAAGCAATGATTTTTGGTCATTGTCATCGCCAGTGCCTCTACATTTGCATAGCCCGATAACCTTTCGTTTCGGCACCACAATTTTACCATAATCTCCTGAGTGGCATCTTCGGCTTCCTCGGTACTTGTGAGCAATCGCTTGGCCAATCGAAAGACTTTATCTTTGAAAGGAGCAATCAATTGCATAAACTCATTTTGATACATCACAACGATTGGCACTAGAGGATTTTACAGAGAAGACGATTGAACACATTTTTTGTTACAAACCACAAAAAATTAATTTTAAAGTTAGTATTTTTACTGTACTAATTACACTCAACCTTTATGAAAACCAATTTTAAAATTTTATTTTTAGTACTCAGCAGTTATTTCCTTTTAGAAAGTTGCCAAAAAGATGAAGACGACATAGCCGCACCCAAAGCCTTGGAGATTCAGAACTTTGTTTGGAAAGGCATGAATCAATATTATTTGTGGCAAAGCAGCGTACCCAATTTGGCCGATACTCGATTTAAAAACCAGTCAGAGTTGACTACTTTCTTGAACAGCTACAGTGAGCCAGAGGCGCTATTCCAAGCGCTTCGTGTAGACAAATCGACCGATCGTTTCAGTTGGATTGTGGATGATTACGAAGCCTTAGAACAGTCCTTTCAAGGCACCACCAAAAACGACGGTATCGATTTTGGACTGAGTTACAAACCAGGAAGCACTACCGAAATTTTTGGTTATGTGCGGTACATTATCCCCAATTCGGATGCAGCCACAAAAGCAATCAAAAGAGGCGATATGTTTACGGCAGTAAATGGAACACAATTAACCGCCAATAACTACCAAACGTTATTATTAAATGCCGAAAGCTACACTTTAAATCTGGCCGATTATAACGGCACTACGATTGTGAGTAACGGAAAATCAGTAGCTTTAACCAAAACCGTTTTGAATGAAAATCCGATTTTCATCAATAAAGTAATAGAAACAGGAGGAAAAAAAATAGGGTACTTGATGTACAATGGTTTTTTTGCGAATTATGATTTGCAATTAAACGAAGCTTTTGGGAGCTTAAAAGCACAAGGCATAACCGATTTAGTATTGGATTTGCGCTATAATGGCGGTGGCTCAGTACAAACAGCAACTCGGTTGGCCAGTATGATTAGCGGGCAGTTTACAGGCAAAGTATTTGCCAAACAACAGTGGAACGAAAAAGTTGAAGCCTATTTTAGCACCAATAGCCCCGACGCTTTGAAAAACTTTTTTACCGATAAAATTGGTAGCACCCCAATCAATAGTCTGAATTTAACAAAAGTGTACATTCTTACCACTAAGAGCACAGCATCGGCAAGTGAATTGGTTATTAATGGATTGAAACCGTTTCTTGATGTCGTTCAAATTGGCGATGTAACCACAGGAAAAAACGTAGGATCCATCACCTTGTACGACTCTCCTACTTTTGAGAAAGAAAACGTTAACAAAGCCCATAAATACGCCATGCAACCTATCGTTTTAAAAATTGTAAATGCCAATGGATTTGGGGATTATCAAAGTGGCCTAGTACCCACCGTTCAACAAGCCGAAACCATCAGTACTTTTGGTATTTTAGGCAATGTTAACGAACCTTTACTGAAAGTTGCGATTGGAAAAATCACAGGTATCACAAAAGGAATTCCTACTACCAAAGGCAAAATATTTGAATTTTTTAAAGATTCGAAATCGATGAAAGGTTTTAAAAATGACATGTATTTGGAGACAATTCCTGAGGGATTGTTGCAATCGTTGTAAAAATAACAACCCATCAAACCATGGGTTTTATAGAAAAACAACCCTGCCCAAAAATCGGAACTACACCGAATTTAGGCAGGGTTGTTTTTTTTTACGGCGTCAAATCCGTTGCTACAAAATATCCTTGTATCCATCAACGGATTGAAATCCGTTGCTACAAAA
>JBOFUD010000433.1:0-1671 GCA_051652385.1 Flavobacterium sp. | reverse complement strand
CAATGAGAGGCGTTCATGGCCCAGCCCACCATTCGTGCAGACCGTGCCGTACCAAGAGCTTTGGCTATGGCGCCATAAGTGGTAACTTTGCCATAGGGTATCGTACGCACAATAGCATACACGCGTTCAAAAAAACTAGAGACTACCATGACCAACCCAGAGCAAAAAATCCGTAATGACGCAAAATGTTATACAAAGTAACTAGCGACATTAATCCAGTGACAGATCCGATCAGCTTGTTCATGTTTTGGATAAAAAAATCGGCTTTAGCTTGAATTTTACTAAAAAAATGCACGTAACCGTAAAATACAAGAAAAGCACCCGCAACCACCCCAAACACAAAAATCAAGATAGAAGCCAAATCAAAATCAAACAAATGATATGATGCAAAAGTAATTCCCAACAAAACATAATAAGGAATGGGGAAAAAATTCAGTGCCGAAAGTAAAATTCCCAAAAAAAAACGAGATTTATTACTGTACTTTTTGATACTACCTCCTTTAATTTTTGGCTTTTTGGCAATAAACAGAAAATAAATGGTGAGTAAGCCAAAAATTACGCAGCCAATTTCTCGCAATAACATAATTAAGGTAGGGCTTTTATCCAACGCGCGTGCGAACAAGAGCGCCAAAAATGTTTGAATAAAAATAACTATTACAGCACCCAAAACAAACCACATAGCTGTTCGTTTCCCTTCTTTTAGATTCACTTTTACCGCCGTCATATTGATCAAACCTGGCGGAGAAATCCCTATTAAAGCGCTTATGAATCCTAAAAAAAAGAGCCCACTTATATGCATAAATTCAGTAAGATTATGGTTTTATTTTGAAACGGATGAAAGTTATGGCCTTGTTTACGGCTAAATATTGTTTTTCGTAAAATGTTTGAAAAGCAGTGACTTCCTCTGGACTTCCTTCATTGGTGTACACATTATGATTGGCATAAATTACCTCATGCCCTTCACCATGCAACAAGCCTAAAGTGTACCCATGCATAAATTCTGAATCCGTTTTTAGATTCATAATTCCCTCTTTTTTCAATATTTTTTTATACAACTGCAAAAATTCTGAGTTGGTCATACGATGCTTGGTACGCTTGTACTTTATTTGGGGATCTGGAAAAGTAATCCAAATTTCATCGACTTCATTTTCGGCAAAAATATGATCAATCAGCTCAATTTGAGTTCTGATAAAAGCTACATTATGCAAACCGTTTTCGACAGCAGTTTTGGCTCCTCTCCAAAAACGAGCGCCCTTGATATCGATGCCTACAAAATTTTTGTTCGGGTATCTCTCAGCCAAACCAACAGAATATTCGCCTTTTCCACAGCCCAATTCGAGTACTAAAGGATGGTCATTCTTGAAAAATTCTTGATTCCATTTCCCTTTCAATGGAAACAAGTCACTCACTACTGTTTCTCGAGTTGGCTGAAACACGTTGTCAAACGTTTCATTTTCTTTGAACCTCTTTAATTTATTTTTGCTTCCCACTTTTTCTTAACGATTTATTTTGCAAAAATAAGCAAATAAATTTGATGGTCTGCCCTGCCCAACAAAAAAACGAATACTACCTTTTTTTTGTCAATTTTTCCAGCAGTGCGTCTTCCAACGGTGTTTTAATTTTGACCACCTCATCTACATTTTCGTTTGGAATCGTCATAGAAAGTACATA
>JBOFUD010000432.1:0-4473 GCA_051652385.1 Flavobacterium sp. | reverse complement strand
AGCCAAAAGAATATGCCGTTGGAATGGTATTTATGCCCAAACGAACCAATCAAGTCGATTTTTGCAAAGCCACATTTGAGCGAGAAATTGTAAATCAAAAACTTACTATTCTTGGCTGGAGAGATGTTCCGGTTGATGTAAGCAATCTAGGTCAAATTGCCGCCGAGAAAGAACCCACCGTAAAACAAGTTTTTGTTGGTAAAAATGGTTTGGATTTAACAGAGCAACAATTCAACGCCAAAATGTTTGCCGCTCGAAAAATAGCAGAACATGCAGTTAGAGCTTCCAAAACTTCAGAAAGTCACATGTTTTACTTTTCGAGTTTTTCCACTACCACCATTATATACAAAGGGCTTTTGATGCCTGAAGATATTAGCCGCTATTATACCGATTTGTTAGACGACGATTTGGTTACTCGATTAGCGCTAGTGCATCAGCGTTTTTCTACCAATACTTTCCCTTCTTGGGAACTAGCGCAACCCTTCCGTTATATGTGTCACAATGGCGAAATCAATACCTTGAGAGGAAACGTTAGCCGTATGAGAGCCCGAGAAGAACTCATGAAAAGTGATGTTTTTGGAGACGATTTAAAAAAACTTTTCCCTATCATTCTGGAAGGAAAATCAGATTCCGCTTCTATGGATATGGTGGTAGAATTGTTGTTAATGACAGGCCGTACGCTACCTGAGGTAATGATGATGGTCGTGCCTGAGGCCTGGGAAAAACACCAAACCATGAGCGCTGAGAAAAAAGCGTTCTACGAGTACAACTCCTGTATTATGGAGCCATGGGATGGCCCAGCTTCGATTCCATTTACTGACGGAAATGTGATTGGCGCTCTATTAGATCGAAATGGTCTTCGTCCCTCACGATATACTTTGACTAAAAGCGGATTTGTAATTATGTCATCAGAAATTGGGGTTTTGGACATCAAGCCCGAAGATGTCATTCAACATGGCCGTTTGGAACCAGGAAAAATGTTCTTGGTAGACATGAACGAAGGAAGAATCATTGAGGATGACGAGGTAAAACATTCTATCGTAACCAAACACCCCTACCAAGAATGGTTGGACCAAAATTTATTACAACTCGCCAGCGTTCCTTATACCAATAATCCCACCCCTATTGAAACGTTAGATTTTGAAACCAGACAACGCATGTTTGGCTATACTCTTGAAGATTTAAAAACCATCATCAACCCGATGGCTGGCTTCGGAAATGAAGCAATCAGTTCTATGGGTAACGATACGCCTTTGGCCGTTTTATCAGATCAACCACAATTATTGTATAACTATTTCAAACAATTATTTGCACAAGTGACCAATCCGCCCTTGGATGGAATTCGTGAAGAAATAATTACAGACATCAGTTTGGCTATTGGTGGCGACTATAATATTTTTGATATCGAAGCCAAACAATGCAAAAAATTAAAAATTCAAAATCCTATTATTTCTAAAGAAGATCTAGATAAAATTAGAAATATTGCGCACTCAGACTTCAAATCCGTAACTATTTCAACTTTATATAAAATTGAAAAAGGTGCCAATGGTTTGGAACGTGCACTCGAAAAATGTGTGCAAGCCACCTTCAAAGCGGTGTCAGAAGGCTGCAATATTGTAATCCTTTCTGATCGTGGCGTGAGCGAAACCATGGCGCCAATACCAATGCTATTGGCTTGCTCTTACATCCATCACACGTTAAACCAATTAAAAGTGCGTTCTAAATTTGGAATTGTAATTGAATCGGCAGAACCCAGAGAACCGCATCATTTTGCGTTACTTTTTGGTTATGGCGCAAGTGCAATTAATCCTTATATGGTAAATGAAATTATTCGTCATCAATTAAACGAAGGACACATTACGGGAATTACCCCTGAATACGCAATAAAAAACTATAACAAAGCCATAGGAAAAGGTATTCTAAAAATCATGAATAAAATCGGAATCTCAACATTGCACTCCTACAGAGCCGCACAAATTTTTGAGATTTTAGGTTTAAACAAATCATTTACTACAAAATACTTCCCCTACACGCCCTCAAGAATTGAAGGTATTGGACTCATTGAAGTTGAAAAAGAGATAAAAAAACGTTTCCAAAAAGCTTTTCCAAATTCAAAAGTCGCCAACCTATTGCCACTTGAAATTGGAGGAATTTACAGATGGAGAAGAAATGGAGAAAAACATATGTTCAATCCAACAACCATTTCAAAATTACAACAAGCCGTGCGACTGAATAGCCCAGAAAGCTATGCCGAATATGCTACAATGGTCAACGAACAGAGTGCTAATTTAATGACCATTCGTGGGCTATTTGAATTCAATAACCTAGATCCAATTTCAATCGACGAAGTAGAACCTTGGACAGAAATTGTAAAAAAATTCAAAACAGGCGCCATGTCTTATGGTTCTATAAGTCAAGAAGCTCACGAAAATTTAGCCATTGCTATGAACAGAATTGGTGGTAAAAGTAATTCTGGAGAAGGTGGTGAAGATTCAAGACGTTTCCAAAAAGAATTGAATGGTGACTCAAGAAATAGCGCCATCAAACAAGTTGCTTCGGGACGTTTTGGGGTATCCATCAATTATTTGACCAACGCCAAAGAGATTCAAATAAAAATGGCTCAAGGGGCAAAACCGGGCGAAGGCGGACAATTACCTGCTGAAAAAGTAGTGCCTTGGATTGCTGCAACTCGTAATTCTACCCCTTATGTTGGTCTGATTTCTCCTCCTCCGCATCATGATATTTATTCTATTGAAGATTTATCTCAGTTAATTTTCGATTTAAAAAATGCCAACCGCGAGGCCAGAGTCAACGTAAAATTAGTGTCTGAAGTTGGAGTTGGAACCATTGCTGCTGGAGTAGCCAAAGCCAAGGCCGATGTTATTTTGATATCGGGTTATGACGGTGGCACAGGAGCTGCACCCTTAACTTCCCTGACGCACACAGGCATTCCATGGGAATTGGGTCTTGCAGAAGCACAACAAACTTTAATTTTAAATGATTTAAGAAGCCGTGTGGTTTTAGAATGCGATGGTCAGTTAAAAACCGGTCGTGATGTAGCGATTGCAGCTTTACTTGGAGCTGAAGAGTTTGGTTTTGCTACTGCTCCACTTGTTGCTTCAGGTTGCATTATGATGCGTGCTTGTCACTTGAATACTTGCCCAGTAGGAATTGCAACTCAAGATCCTGAACTGCGCAAAAACTTCAAAGGTACTCCTGAACATGTAATTAACTTTATGTATTTCATTGCAGAAGAATTAAGACAAATCATGGCTCAACTTGGTTTTAGAACATTGAAAGAAATGGTGGGTCAATCTCAAAAATTGAATGTCAACAAAGCGATTACGCATTATAAAGCGATGGGATTGGATTTATCTGCCATTCTTTACAAACCAGAAAAAGCAAAAACAGTTCCTAACCACAATACCATGTCTCAAGATCATGAACTAGAGCATGTATTGGATTTTGATATTATCAAAGCAGCTATTCCTTCAATTTATCGAAAAGAAAGAACTAGAGTAACTTTTGATATCAAAAACACCGACCGTTCCGTTGGAGCTATATTGAGCAATGAAATTTCAAAAATATACGGCGCTCAAGGACTTCCAGAAGACACGATATTAGTGGATTTCACTGGGTCTGCTGGACAAAGCTTTGGTGCTTTTGCTACCAACGGATTATCATTCAAAATCCACGGAAACTGCAATGATTATCTTGGAAAAGGACTTTCTGGTGGAAAATTAATTATCAAGGTGCCACCCACTGCAACTTTCAAACCAGAGGAAAATATTATCATAGGTAATGTTGCTCTTTACGGAGCCATCACCGGAGAAGCATACATTAACGGTATAGCAGGAGAGCGTTTTTGTGTAAGAAACTCAGGAGCTACAGCCGTTGTAGAAGGAATTGGAGATCATGGCTGTGAATACATGACAGGTGGAACGGTAGTCGTTTTAGGAAAAACGGGAAGAAATTTTGCCGCTGGTATGAGCGGAGGTATTGCTTACGTGTACGATCCTAACAAAAAATTCGACCAAACACTTTGCAACATGGAAATGGTCGCATTTGATCCATTACAATCAGAGGACCTAACCAAAATGAAACGTTTAATTAAAAACCATTCCCTATATACTAGTAGTCCACTGGCAAAAAGAATCTTGGCCGATTGGGATAACCAAGTCCATAATTTTATAAAAGTAATGCCAATAGATTACAAAAAGGCGTTGCAACGCATCGCATTAGAACAGGAAGTAGAAGAATTAATAGCACAATAGTCATGGGAAAAACAGGGGGATTTAAAGAATATAGTAGAGCCGATGAAAGTAACGTTGCTGTAGAAGAACGCGTTACCCATTATAATGAATTTACAATAAGCTTACCAAAGGACAAAATCAAAGAACAGGGTTCAAGATGCATGGATTGCGGTATTCCGTTTTGCCACAGTTCCTGTCCGTTAGGGAATTTAATTCCAGA
>JBOFUD010000431.1:0-2226 GCA_051652385.1 Flavobacterium sp. | reverse complement strand
GAAATCTAGATGCTCGAGGCATTCAGTCCTTTATTCAAACGGATGCTGCGGTAAACCCGGGAAATTCAGGTGGTGCCTTGGTTAATGCTAGAGGAGAATTAATCGGAATCAATACCATGATTTCTTCTCCAACCGGAAGTTATACCGGGTATTCCTTCGCCGTACCTTCGAATAATGCCCGAAAAATAATTGAAGATTTAATGGAATTTGGTAACGTACAACGAGGCATTTTGGGGGTAGAAGGAGGCGAATTGAACAGTACCGCTTCTAAAGATTTGGGGATAAAAGAAACGCAAGGTTTTTATATTAATAAAATAACCAAAAATTCTGGAGCTGAAAAAGCAGGGCTGCAAAAAGGAGATATTATTGTAAAAATGGACACTCAAACCATTGCTACTTTTGCCGATTTATCGGGCTACATCAATACCAAACGCCCAAATGACAAAGTGGTGGTCAACTATATTCGCGACGGTAAAAATAGAACGACCACGGTTACGTTAAGTAAAAACGAATATTTTAGTTCTGAATTTAAAGGTATAGAAGTAGAAAATATTGATGCTACCGACAAAAAGAAATTCAAAATTGATTATGGGGTAAAAATCAAAGCCATTACCAACGAGCGTTACCTTCAATACGCGGAAGAGTTACAAGGCAATATCATCTTGAGTATCGACAATGTAAAAGCTACAAATGTAGAAACTGTTGCAGCTATCATGAAAAATAAATCCGAACAACAAAGCGTTCGAATTGAAATGATCAACCAAAACGGGGAGATTTTCAGAATAATCATCTAATTATTCACAACAAAAACTACTAGCCATCATGCTTCATAACATGGTGGCTATTTTTTTTACAAAAAAAATCACAAAACAGCTTACGAAATCGATTGAAATAGGGTACTTTTGCGAAAAATTTAAAAACCACAACTTTATTTTTTACAAAATTCATTCATGAGTACAACACATTTATACGAAAAGGAAGTAAACATTCAAACCGAAAGAAGACGGTCGGGAGTAGAATTGATCAAAATTATTAGCGATTTATGGTACGACAAATCCATAGAATTGGTTTTGTTTAGAAATCATTTGATCGACAGAAATGTGAGCGAAATTCTAAACTTGCATGAATATGCGGGAGAATTTGTTGGAAAACCAATAGCTGTTTCAGATGCGGTAGAAATTGCACGGGTAATCCTTACACTAGACTTACCCCCATCTAAATTAGACATCGGAAAATTAACTTACGAATACGGACTTTTAGACGAAACATATCCAGATGCCCGACATTTTGTAATTGATAAGTTAAAAGAAGCCAAGTTTACCGAAGAAATTCAACCAAAAGATGTAGTATTGTACGGTTTTGGTCGAATTGGTCGTTTGTTGGCTCGTGAATTGCTATCCAAAACTGGAAAAGGCAATCAAATGCGTTTGAGAGCGATTGTTACCCGTGATAAAAATGATGCTGTAAGTTTGGAAAAAAGAGCGTCTTTATTGCGTTACGATTCTATTCACGGCGATTTTAATGGTTCTGTAATTGCCGATCCAGAAAATAATGCCTTGATTATTAACGGTACCACTGTTCACATGATTACCGCCAACACACCCGAAGAAATTGACTACACTGCTTACAATATTGACAATGCCTTGGTTATTGACAACACAGGAGCTTTTACCACTCAAGAAGCTTTGAGCCGTCACTTGACTTCAAAAGGAACCGATAAAGTATTGCTTACTGCACCGGGAAAAGGCGTGCCGAATATTGTTCACGGTGTCAATCACAACGAATACAACCCAGACGAAGTGTCTATTTTCTCGGCTGCTTCATGCACCACCAATGCCATTACGCCTATTCTGAAAGCGATTGAAGACACTTTGGGAGTTGTAAAAGGTCATTTAGAAACCATTCATGCTTACACAAACGATCAAAATTTAGTAGACAACATGCATAATAAATACCGTCGTGGTAGAGCAGCTGCACTCAATATGGTCATTACCGAAACAGGAGCTGGAAGTGCCGTGGCCAAAGCCTTGCCTTCCTTGGAAGGAAAACTAACTTCAAACGCAATTCGTGTACCTGTGCCCAATGGTTCGTTAGTGGTTTTGAATTTAGAAGTAAAAAAAACAACCTCAATTGCCGATATCAACAACATCATGAAAAAATACGCCTTAGAAGGCGAATTGGTGGAGCAAATCAAGTATTCGTTGAACAACGAGTTGGTTTCCTCAG
>JBOFUD010000430.1:0-8100 GCA_051652385.1 Flavobacterium sp. | reverse complement strand
GCTATCAGTCTATGTTATAAATTACATGGAACTCAATCCATCACTTTGCGAACCGCCGTATACGAGACCCGCTTGGCTTGTCCTGAACGAAGTTGAAGGGTACGGTGGTGTATGAAATGGAATGTTTATTCTTATTGGTATTTCATGATATTGCTCCGCTAAATTGAGAGGCGCACTCCGTCAGTTTCTGGCGAAGCTGTCTTCGAATACCAGCTGGTATTATTAGCACTAAAATTCCTTTTCGAATAGTTTTTTCAGAGGTTTGATTCCGCTTCCTAAAACCGTAGTTTTTTCCATTAGATTTATTAGTTCAAGCATTTCAAAACTAAATTTTCGTTGTAGATTTTTATCTTCAAAATAAACTTCCCAAACTGCACCTGAGCCACCCCACATATTTACGCTATTTATTTCATCCAAAAATATTCGGTAATCTTCCGTTTTTAAGTTCTGGCTTAAGTTTTCTAATACTTTTGCTTGACTATGTAATTCTTCATTTCTAAGTATTACTTCAATATTTTTTAAGGTATTGAGATATTTAGATTTAGAGTTTTTAATATGCTCAAAAACTTCTGTCTTATGGACTTTAATACCCATTATTTTGCAAATACTTTTATAAATATTCATAGATTTTATTTCAGATTTCTTCTGAGCAATTTTGGTTTACTAGATGGTAACTACTATATTGGCGATACAAACCTTCGCATAGCTCTACAAAATCGGGTAGCTTGGTGGAGGTTTGTTTCTGCTTTGGCTTTTTCAAATATATGCAAAATTTACTGCATTCCTTCTGTCATGCGAAGTCTTCGCGCTCTGCAAGTCATCTGACCCGCTCCTAGCTGGGATTTTTTTTATTGTTGAAATCTGGGGGGCTACAGCATTGTATTTGTACTAAAGTGGTGTCTAAACAAAAAAAAGCGGTCAAAATGACCGCTTTTAAAAATCTTAATTTCAAGTCTTTTGGACTCATTATTTTGAAACAATTGATTGGCTATCAAAAGTATTTTTGTACACTTCTAAATAAGGTCTTTGGCTTAAAACAGCATTCGAACTAGCCACTTTAATGTCATGTTTTACTTCTTTAAGGTCAGTTTTTACCACTAATGTATAGGTTCCCATTGGTAAATCGGCTAAGTTATAATGCTTTATGATACCGTTGTGTCCTTGTGCATTTTCAGAAAAAATTAAGTTGTCTTCTGCATCGTAAATGGCGATAGCAGCTTTTTCAATGCCATTCATAGAAAAGCTAATTTCGTTTCCCTTCGTGTTTTTTACATTTAGAAAAAATTCACCGTTGATAGCATATGAATGTACACTTGCAATGAAAAAGGCTGCTACTAAACTTAATTTGTTGATTGATTTCATGTACTTTGTTTTAGGGTTATTTTTTGTTCTTTTATTTGGCTAAATTATCGAAGTTTTGTGATTCGAAGCACAACTTGGTTTGCCTTTATATGTACTATATTACCTTTATCGAAAACGTTTTTTGTTATTTTTGGTAATAATGAGTACATTTTAGCTAAATTTGGATAGTACAGTAAATGCGCTACGGATGAAAAAAATGGATGTTACTTTAGAAATTATCGCTCCCTCTTATGGTAGTTCTTTTACCTTTTTACAATTTGATGAAAACACCAATAGTAAATCTCATTTGTGGCATTACCATCCTGAAATTGAAATAGTGTACGTTCGCGGTGGCTCTGGGAAGCGTCAAATTGGAAGTCATCTTTCTTATTTTACCGATGGTGACCTCATTTTAATTGGAAGTAATTTGCCGCATTGTGGTTTTACCGATACGCACACTGGAAACCAACTGGAAACGGTAATACAATTTCAACCTGATTTTCTTGGGGCTGATTTTTTTAGAATTCCAGAAATGGCTGGTGTTCATAATTTGTTACAGCAAGCCAAGGCAGGAATTGCATTTAGGGAAGAAGCTAAATTAAAAATAGGGTCAAAGATTGAGGGTATGAAGGCTCTCGATCCGTTTGATCGATTGCAATTGTTGTGCACCGTACTGCAGGATATGAGTAAATCTTCAGAAAGTGTGTTGCTAAATGCTGTTGGATTTTCTTTTGAATTGCAAGTGCAGAACAAGGATCGAATCAACGTTGTTTTTAATTTTATAAAAGATCATTTTCAAGAATCTATTGCCATTGGCGATGTGGCGAACATGGTAAGTATGACTATTCCTTCTTTTTGCAGGTATTTTAAAAAAATAACGAATAAAACGTTCACTGCTTTTGTTAATGAATATAGGTTAGTGCATGCCTGTAAACTTTTGACTGAAAAACCAATTAGTGTAAATGAGGTGTGTTTCGAGAGTGGTTTTAATAATTTCAGTCATTTCAATAGATTATTTAGAGGGTATACCGGCCGAAGTGCTTCTCAATACCGAAACGAATTAAAAACTATTCTTAAATAAACTCAGGGCAGTGAGAAAACTATGTATAGTTTTGTAACTTACCCTGCTAATTGATAACTTATGAGTCGACCAGCTACATTTCTTTTTATGGTTGTGTTTTTTTATGCAAATGCTTTATTAGCTGCCAAAGTCGATACGCTTCAAATAGAAAGTTTATCGATGAATAAAAGGTATAAAGCAGCAGTTGTTTTGCCTAATTCGTATTTGAAAAGTACAACAAATTATTCCGTTTTATACCTGTTACACGGAGCTTACGGACATTTTGATGATTGGTTAAAAAACACTCCAAATAGAAATTTGGTGAAAGATTTGGCTGATCAATACAACCTCATAATCGTGATGCCTGAAGGCGAAACTTTTAGTTTTTATTTGAATTCTCCAACTAATAATGAAAGCCAGTTTGAGACTTATATTACAAAGGAAGTGGTGCAAGCTATTGATAAAACGTACAGAACGATCGCTAATAAACGGGCACGAGCAATAACAGGTTTGTCAATGGGGGGGCATGGAGCTCTTTATTTGTCAGGAAGGCATCCCGACTTGTTTTGTGCTGCTGGAAGCATGAGTGGTGCGGTTGATATGGAAAAAATGCTCAATAAAGATGCTTCTGTAAAAGTCAAACAGCTGATGCAAAAGGTGTTTGGTGTGCAAAATGATACTAAAGAACTCTTCAGATCCCATTCCGTTTTAAGGATGATTGATGTTTTTAAAGAGAATAACTTGCCTTTGGTACTAGATTGTGGCGTGGATGATTTTCTAATTGAATCCAATAGAGAGTTGCATCGCCGCTTAGTCTACAGCAAGGTTGCCCATGACTATACCGAGCGGCCAGGGGCGCACACTTGGGAATATTGGGAAAATGCCCTGCCTTATCATGTTTTATTTTTTAGCAAAATTCTAATAAAATGATAATTATCGTAAATTCGAGAAAAAATGGTTCGATTTTTGGAACATTATGTTATTAACTTAAAAATAAATAAATATGAAAAGAATAATTACATTATTTGCTATTGTTGGAATGATAGCATTTTCAGGATGTTCATCTAACGATGACTTTGATTCGGATACCATTGGCGAAGTTTTTGAATTGCGAAAGGTTAATTTTGATTTTAATGCCACAGATGGTTATAATATATACCAAAAGTTGACCCCTCAAATTTTTCCTTCGGATGTAATTTTGGTGTATCGATTAACGGGAACGATCAGCGGTTCAACACCAATTTGGCAATCTATACCAAGAACATTGTACACTACTCAAGGGGAGCTTGATTATGATTTTGATTTTAGCAGAGAAGATTTTACAATTTATGCGGGCGGAAATTACAATTTGGCACTAACTCCTGAATTTTTAAATAATCAAACCTTTAGAATAGTAATTGTTCCAGCTGCTTTTTCAAAAAGTATCACTACCACTGATTATTTTTCTGTTTTGAAAGCTTTGAATATAAAAGAAAATCAGGTAAAGCAAATTCAATTCTAAATTTGATTTCACTAAAAAAAAAGCTGTATCAGTCGTGATACAGCTTTTTTTTATTCAATGATATCCTCGGCTTTGCTGAGTTTTAGCGAAACTAGCACGCCGGTAAGTAGCGATAGAACAATAAAACTTAATGAGGCCCATTCGGGAATTTCGATATAGGCATGAAGTAGCATTTTTAAACCAACAAAACTCAAAATAGCAATTAAACTATATTCTAAGTAACTAAATTTGGCAAGCATATTGGCCAAAAAGAAATACATGGAGCGCAATCCTAAGATGGCGAAAATATTGGAACTAAACACTAAAAAAGGATCGGAGGTAATAGCTAAAATTGCAGGAACACTGTCTACTGCAAATAAAACGTCCATGACCTCAATCACAATTAATGCCACAAAAAGTGGCGTTGCATGATTTTTGTTCTCTATTCTGATAAAAAAATGTTCTTTGTTGGTGTGCGACGTAAGTGGTATGATTTTACCAAGTGCTTTAAATACAAAGGAATTTTTGGGATCAAATTCATCATCTTGACCCGAAAACAACATTTTTATAGCTGTGAAGAGCAAAAACGCACCAAATACATAGGTTGTCCAAGCGAATTTATTGATAATCAAAACACCAAAGAAAATCATTAATCCTCTAAAGACAACGGCTCCCAGTATTCCCCAAAAAAGTACTCGGTGTTGGTATTTTTGCGGAATTTTAAAAGCAGAGAATATGATGGCGATTACAAATATATTGTCAACACTCAACGATAATTCAATTAAATATCCGGTTATAAATTTTATCGCTGCTACGCTGGGTTCAACTCCTGTGGGGTTTTCTATAAAAGGCGTGGTATACAACCAGTAAATTACACCCGAGAAAAGCATTGATAATGTAAACCAAATCAAAGTCCACCTACTCGCTTCTTTGGTGCTTATAATGTGCGGGTTTTTGTTGAATACCCCCAAGTCTAATGCTAAAATCCCAATGATCATCAAAATGAAAAATCCCCAAACTATCATACACTCTTATTTATTGCAAATGTAGTTGATGTACGTAAAACACTGAAATTTTTTTCAAACAAAACTTTTCATCAACTAGTGGTCAACAATTGGCGTGATCAAATGCATTGTTTTGAATGAGCACTTTTTTGTTCGCTACTATCAAATATTGATTTTACGTCTGGAATAATTATTAAGTTTTTAGAATTTGTAGGATAAACTGATGAATATGTATTTTTAGTAGTACCCCTGTAAATTATAGAGTCTAAATTTCAATAGACTAATAAATATGTTATATTTGCATTTAAAATAGGGGTTTAATTAATAAAAACAATCTTTTATGTCTACATTACGTTTTCAAGCTTTAAAAGAAGCATCAACTAGAAAGCCAGTTAAATTTGAAGAAGCCGATAGAAAATCAACTCTTTTTGGCTCAAATGTGTTTAATGACAAGGCGATGAAGCAATATTTGACTTCAGATGCCTACAAAGCAGTTCAAGGAGCTGTTTTGAATGGAACAAAAATTGATCGCAAAATTGCTGATTATATCGCAATGGGAATGAAAGAATGGTCTTTGTCAAAAGGAGTGACACATTATACCCACTGGTTTCAACCCTTAACCGGTACCACTGCAGAAAAACACGATGCTTTTTTTGAAACTTCATACGATGGTAGCGACCCAGTAGAAAAATTTGGAGGTGCACAATTGGTACAACAGGAGCCAGATGCCTCAAGTTTTCCGAACGGAGGTATTAGAAACACTTTTGAGGCTAGAGGGTATACCGCTTGGGATCCTACCTCTCCTGCTTTTATTTATGGTACTACTTTGTGTATTCCTACTGTTTTTATTTCGTACACAGGAGAAGCTTTAGATAATAAAATTCCATTACTAAGAGCTTTGTCTTCAATGGATGAAGCAGCTACTGAAGTGTGTAAATATTTTGATAAAAATGTCAAGAAAGTAACAGCAACTTTAGGTTGGGAGCAAGAATATTTCTTGATCGATAAATCTCTGGCTAATTCTCGTCCTGACTTAATGATGACCGGTAGAACTTTACTTGGTCATACCTCTGCCAAAGGGCAACAGTTAGACGATCATTATTTTGGATCTATTCCGTCACGTGCTTTAATGTACATGAGAGACTTGGAGCAAGAGTGCATGTTGCTTGGGATTCCAGTAAAAACACGTCACAATGAAGTGGCTCCTAACCAATTTGAATTAGCGCCAATTTTTGAAGAAACCAACTTAGCAGTAGATCATAACTGTTTGTTGATGGATGTGATGGGTAAAGTTGCTGAAAGACACGATCTTACGGTTTTATTGCATGAAAAACCATTCAAAGGCGTTAATGGTTCTGGAAAGCACAACAACTGGTCATTGGCAACTGATACTGGAGTTAACCTATTAAGTCCGAGTAAAACGCCAATGAGTAACTTGCAATTTTTAACTTTTTTCATCAACACTATAAAAGCAGTGAATGATTATGAGGAACTGTTAAGAGCATCTATTGCAACAGCAAGCAACGATCATAGATTAGGAGCGAATGAAGCACCGCCGGCTATTATCTCTGTGTTTATTGGAGAGCAGTTAACGAAAGTTTTAGCTGAGTTAGAAGGTGTAACTGCCGGAAAATTGTCGCCAGAAGAAAAGACTGATTTAAAATTGAACGTTGTTGGTAAAATTCCAGATGTTCTTTTAGATAATACCGATAGAAACAGAACGTCTCCATTTGCCTTTACCGGCAATAAATTTGAGTTTAGAGCTGTTGGTTCTTCAGCAAATTGTTCCAATGCAATGACTACTTTGAATGCAATTGTTGCCAAACAATTAAAAGACTTTAAAGTGGAAGTGGATGCTTTGATTGAAACCAAAGACATGAAAAAAGATGACGCTATCTTTAATGTCTTAAGGGAGTACATCAAGCATTCTAAAAAGATTCTTTTTGAAGGCGATGGGTATAGCGAAGCTTGGGCGACTGAGGCAGCTAGTAGAGGATTAAGTAATTTTAAAACCACACCTGAAGCCTTGAAAGCAAGAGCCTCTAAACAAGCTTTAGATTTGTTTAGCGAATTAGGGATTATGAATCATGTAGAAGTGGAGGCGCGTTACGAAATTGAATTGGAGGAATATACCAAAAAGATCCAAATTGAAGGTCGTGTACTTGGTGACATTTCAAAAAATCATGTGATACCAACCGCAATTCGTTACCAAAACACCTTAATTGAAAACGTAAAAGGTTTAAAAGATATTTTTGGTTCTGATTTTGAAAATGTAGCCAAAGAGCAGATTATTTTGATCAAACAAATATCTGGACATATTGAAGGAATTAATTCAAAAGTTGCCTTGATGACTAATGAAAGAAAGGTTGCTAACAGCATTGCAGATGCCCAAGAAATGGCTGAGGCTTATTGCAATAAAGTAAAACCTTATTTTGAAGAAATTCGTAAACATTGTGATAAACTTGAATTATTGGTCGATAATGAGCTATGGACACTAACAAAATATAGAGAGTTGTTGTTTACAAAATAACATTTGTACTTTTGCATTTGGAAAAAGAGGAGCCTATTAAGGTTCCTCTTTTTTTTTAGAGTGGTTTTTGGAAAAAATGCTTGTAATTTTTGTCTTACGTATTATTTATGGTGTAATGCATTTGGTCGGACTAGTTTGGTACTTAATCGGATAGTTGTGTAAATCGCTAAAAAACTGGGTTTTAAGTTTTTAAATAACCAAAAAACGATATTATCTTTGGCACATGGAAGCAAATAAAACTTAAATTTTTTAATAAATTAGTCTTTTGTTTTTATAAAAAGTACAACCCCAAATTACTTTTTTTTATTACCTACTTGACAAATTGTATTAATAACCAATTAAATATATTTATCATGAAAAAAGTAATTTTAAGCGTCTTCGGATTGCTGGCAGTGAGTTTGAGTTATGGTCAAAACACTAGTAATGTTTCTCAAACGGGAAACAGTGATGTAGCAAACGTTGCACAAACAGGAAAAAACGATTCCAAAATTAATCAAAAAACAACAGGATCAGTTACAACAGCCCTCAACAATGATGCTGAAGTAATGCAAACATCAGCGCTATCAGGAGCTAAAAATTCATCTGATATCAAACAAAATGGCGACGGTAATAAAGCTAAGGTGACCCAAAATGGAAATGGTAATGGCGCAACTATTGATCAAGGAGTAGGTTTTGCAGAAAACAA
>JBOFUD010000429.1:0-3656 GCA_051652385.1 Flavobacterium sp. | reverse complement strand
TTGGCCATTAGCTATTGAAATTTGCTTTTCGACTACGCTTAGGGTGACGCTTTGGAATTTGGAATTTACCTTCGCGGCCTTGCATCTTCGCGGTTAGCCTTCATTGGAATTTGGAATTTTTTTATTGGGATTTACCTTCTCGGCCTTGCGTCTTCGCGGTTACCCTTCATTGGAATTTGGAATTTTTTTATTGGGATTTACCTTCGCGGCCTTGCGTCTTCGTGGTTACCCTTTATTGGAATTTGGAATTTTTTTATTGGAATTTAGAATTTAGATTTTCATTCCAAATACACTTCCCCCCGATGTGGTTTCAAGGCATCGCGTACCGGAAGCATATCTTTTTCTTCCACGACCATAAAAGCAACGGCATGCATTTCGCCATAGGTTGTAAATCCCGTAATTTCTAGCGGTAATTTTTCGATTTTGATGTATTCTTTTAAATGAATTTCGTGGTGCTCTGCGGTTTTTGCCGAGGCAGGACCACGGAAATCCCAAATTAATTTTATTTGTTTTGACATTGTTTTGGTTTAAAAGTAGGTTACAAAACTACAAAGACTTATCCGAAGTGTTGGTACAAAACACCTCAGTTTTCAAGAAATGGCAATAGCCACAAAAAAGAGTTGTATACTCGACCCATTTTATAGCGCTGGATTTTAATCCAGCAGAGAAAGGATTGTATCGTCCTAAAAAAGTTTACAGTTTTTTAGTTATGGTTTGAAATCCGTTGCTACAAAATTCCTCCGTTTTCAAGAAATGACAATAGCCACAAAAAAGAGTCGTAGACTCGACCCATTTTATAGCGCTGGATTTTAATCCAGCAGAGAAAGGATTGTATCGTTCTAAAAAAGTTTACAGTTTTTTAGTTATGGTTTGAAATCCGTTGCTACAAAATTCCTCCGTTTTCAAGAAATGGCAATAGCCACAAAAAAGAGTCGTAGACTCGACCCATTTTGTAGCGCTAGATTTTAATCCAGCAGAGAAAGGATTGTATCGTCCTAAAAAAGTTTACAGTTTTTTAGTTAGGGTTTGAAATCCGTTGCTACAAAATTCCTCCGTTTTCAAGAAATGGCAATAGCCACAAAAAAGAGTCGTAGACTCGACCCATTTTATAGCGCTGGATTTTAATCCAGCAAAAGATAACAAGTAATTGTTACACATATTTTTAAAAAAGATAAATTAAGAAAAAAGGATTTTATCATATAACTTATTTACCCTTACATCTGATATGTTTTTATTTTTTTTAAACCTTCGGTCGTTTTAAATTCTAATTCTCAAAATTGAATTCAAAATAGTACTTTTGTACCCAGTGTAAACGACAATGTGTTACGCTAAAAATTGAAGAATACACTACCATGCCAAAAGAACTCCTATTACAAGTTGCCCCAGAAATTGCTGCTAACGAAACGTTGCTAAAAGACTATTTGTCCAAACAGCTAAAAATTTCGGCAAACGAAATGCAGCATGTCGCCATAGTGAAACGATCGATTGATGCACGACAAAAGGCGGTTAAAATCAATTTGAAGGTTTCAATTTACCTACAAGGGGAGTCTTTTCAAGCGCATACAATACAACTACCGGACTATAAAAATGTAGCGAATGCTCCAGAAGTGATTGTGGTAGGTGCAGGGCCAGCGGGACTTTTTGCGGCTTTGCAATTGATAGAATTAGGGTTAAAGCCTATTCTAATCGAGCGCGGAAAAGACGTTCGAGGCCGTCGTCGGGATTTGAAAGCCATCAATGTGGATCATCTTGTCAACGAAGATTCGAATTATTGTTTTGGCGAAGGTGGTGCTGGAACGTATTCTGATGGTAAATTGTACACTCGCTCCAAAAAAAGGGGCGATGTCAACCGAATTCTAGAATTGTTAGTGGCTTTTGGTGCGACACCTGATATTTTGGTAGACGCGCATCCACATATTGGAACCAATAAATTGCCACAGATTATTCAGGATATTCGAGAAAAAATCAAAGAATGTGGGGGACAAGTTCTTTTTGAAACCCGAGTGACCGATATTTTGATCAAAAACAACGAGGTGCAGGGTGTTAGCCTTCAAAATGGCGCTACGATTGCGGCCCAGAAATTAATTTTGGCCACTGGACATTCGGCCAGAGATGTTTTTGAACTGTTGGATCGGAAAAAAGTATTGATCGAGGCCAAGCCTTTTGCATTGGGAGTACGTGCGGAACATCCACAAACCTTGATTGACAGCATTCAATACAGTTGTGATTATCGCGGAGAACATTTGCCGCCGGCGCCTTATTCTATAGTAAAACAAGTGAATGGTCGTGGCATGTATTCGTTTTGTATGTGTCCCGGTGGGGTGATTGCACCTTGTGCCACCAGTCCAGGCGAAGTAGTGACCAATGGTTGGTCGCCCTCAAAACGAGATCAAAACACAGCGAATTCGGGTATAGTGGTCGAATTGAAGCTAGAGGATTTTAAGCCTTTTGCTAAGTTCGGCGCTTTGGCAGGGATGGAATTTCAAAAAAGCATTGAGCAAAAAGCCTGGCAGTTGGCGGGTCAAACGCAAAAAGTACCTGCACAACGCTTAGTCGATTTCACACAAGGAAAAGTTTCTCAAGATATTCCTAAAACGTCTTATGTGCCTGGGACTACTTCGGTAGAATTAGGTCAGGTGTTTCCGGGCTTTTTAACGCAGATTATGCGTGAAGGATTTTCTGAATTTGGAAAATCGATGAAAGGCTATGCTACGAACGAGGCCATTTTGCATGCGCCTGAATCCAGAACGTCCTCGCCGGTGCGCATTCCAAGAGACAATTATACCTTAGAACACCTTCAAATTAAGGGATTGTATCCTTGTGGCGAAGGAGCGGGTTATGCGGGTGGAATCGTATCTGCTGCCATTGATGGCGAGAAATGTGCACAGAAAATTGCCGAGGTGTTAAAAAATAATACGGTTGTTTAATGCTTGAGGGCAAGGTCATTAAGGAAAGGATTAAAATGATAGAATGATTGTTGATTTTTGATTAACGATTTTTGATTGCAGATAGGTAAAACAATGAAAAACAAGTGTTTTTTTATTTACAAGCACAAAAATCAATAATCTTCAATCTAAAATCTCTTAACCTAATGACATTGTGCGTGAGGGATTACTTCACCATATATTAATTTTTATAGGAGTTCAGTGAATTTCATTTGGAGCTGGCTACCGAAGTAGCGCGGATAGCCCGACAGCACTATAAAAAGGGGCGACTAATAGATGCTATAGTCAGCCCCTTTTTATAGTGGTGGCACGCCCAAATGGTAATGTTTTAAAGAGTAGAGGATAAAATGATTTTTGATTTTTGATCAACGATTTTTGATTACAGATCGGTAAAGCAATGAAAAACAAGTGTTTTTTTATTTACAAGCACAAAAATCTAAAATCAAGAATCGTTACTCTTCAATCCAAAATCCCTTAACTTAATGTCATTGTGGTGGCACGCCCTAATGGGATCATTTTGAAAGTCATTTAGGAATCAAGGTGAAAATTAAACCCAGAATCCGTATTAGACTTCGTGGCGAAGCTGAATTATTCAATAAAAGCAAGAGCTCACGGACTATTTTTGAAGAAGGAAACAAAGTTCAGCGAATACAAATGAAAAATATAAACCAATGAGTTAATACTTTCGTATTTTGAATTTAAAAATGGGAG
>JBOFUD010000428.1:0-3506 GCA_051652385.1 Flavobacterium sp. | reverse complement strand
TTATGAATATAATTAGAAAAATATTTTCAAAATCCCGTTCCAGTGAAGACGGGATTTTTTTTAATTCGCTCGAAAAAATTTTGGGTTTTGCCCCTTTAGATATCGAGAAGTACCGTAAGGCTTTTACTCATCGCTCCTCCAACAAAACAGACAGCCAGGGCAACCCCATGAATTACGAAAGATTAGAGTTTTTAGGAGATGCCATGCTGAGCTCGGTAATTGCTGGGTATTTATTTAATAAAGCGCCTTATGGAGACGAAGGATATCTAACAAAAATGCGTTCCAAAATTGTAAGTCGCGAACACTTAAACGAACTTGGAAAAGATTTGAATCTGATTCAGTTTATTGAAAGTAAAGTACCGGTTCAGCATTTCGGAGATAACATTCATGGCAACATTTTCGAATCGCTAGTCGGCGCCATTTATCTTGACAGAGGCTATCCGTTTTGCGAAAAATTCATCAACAGCAGAGTCATCCTCCCTTACGTTGATATAAGCAGACTAGAAGGAAAAGTAATTAGCTACAAAAGCTTAGTTATTGAATGGTGCCAGAAAGAGAAAAAAAGTTTTTACTTTGATATTTTTGAAGACAATGCCATCGATGGACAACGCTTATTTGGCGTTCGCCTTAGCATTGAAGAGAAAGTAATTGCCAAAGCAAGAGCAACTTCCAAGAAAAAAGCGGAAGAAAAAGCAGCACAAAGGGCTTATTTTGCCTTTCAAGAAAAAATAAACAAAAAATAACACTTCTTTTCTTAATACTACATCGTTTTCGATAACGTTTTAACAAAATCATATCATTCCTCTCTAGAAATTTTTCAATAGAAACACTATCTTTACTGCTTATTTTAACAGAATGGCAGTTCATAAAGTAAATTTAGATGAATTTGAAGAAACAGAATATGCGATCATCGCCATTCATTCCACAATGGAAGATTATCGATTAGCTTATTTCATCAATCTCACTCTTAATACAAATCTCGCCAAAAACCCAAAAGACCTTTTTATTCAAATTAAAGAAGGGCAGACTTTTTTTTCGCGATACTCTTTTTATGATGCCAAAAAAGATAGGCATTGGCACCTCATTCAGAACAAGAACGAGGTTATTCAAATTAAAAATAACACCAAAACAAACTTGTTTCTAGAGCAAGATGTGGCTATTTCAGTTCAAACCTATTTAATACCTGAACTAAAAAAAGCAGATTATTTTTTAAAAATTGAAGCTTGCCAAAACGACTTTAATGTAACACAAATAGTAACAAAATTAAATACTATCGACGTTTTAAACATGTCGTATAGTGTAGATACAGGAAATTTAAAATCAAAAAACAATTTAATTTTTTAATACAAATGCTTACAAACAAAAAAACGAAAATTGTAGCCACACTAGGGCCTGCATGTAGTACAAAAGAGATCATCAAAGATATGATTGAAGCAGGGGTTAACGTATTTAGAGTAAATTTTTCTCATGCTGATTATACCGATGTTAAAAACAAAGTAAACATCATTCGTGGAATAAATGAAGAATTTGGCTATACAACAGCTATTTTAGGAGACTTACAAGGACCAAAATTACGTGTTGGCGTAATGGAAGATGGTGTATTTGTTAATGACGGTGATTTGATAACCTTCACTACTGCAGAAGAAATTATTGGTACTTCAAAAAAAGTATTTATGAAATACCAAAACTTTCCAAACGACGTAAATCCTGGAGAGAGAATCCTTTTGGACGATGGTAAACTAATCTTTGAAATTGTTGAAACAGACAAAAAAACAGAAGTTATCGCCAAAGTTATTCAAGGTGGAGAATTAAAATCTAAAAAAGGGGTAAACCTGCCAAATACCAAAATATCACTTCCAGCGATGACTGAGAAAGATATCGCGGATGCTAAATTTGCCATCGAATTACAATTAGATTGGATTGCTCTTTCGTTTGTTAAAACACCAAGAGACTTACAAGATCTTCAAGAATTAATCGCTGAAAACTCTGAATTCAAAATTCCAATTATTGCCAAAATCGAAATGCCGGAAGCATTAGAGAATATTGACAAAATTGTAGCATACTGCGACGCTTTAATGGTCGCTAGAGGGGATCTAGGAGTGGAACTTCCTGCACATGAAGTCCCATTAGTTCAAAAAGAATTAATCAGAAGAGCCAAAACGGCAAGAATTCCGGTAATCGTTGCCACACAAATGATGGAAACAATGATTACAAGCTTAACTCCAACTCGTGCTGAAGTTAACGACGTTGCTAACTCGGTTATGGACGGTGCAGATGCTGTGATGTTATCTGGAGAAACTGCAACAGGAAATTACCCTGTGCAAGTTATTGAAAAAATGACACAAATTTTAGAGGCTGTAGAAGACTCTCCGCTTATAAACGTGCCTCAAAACACGCCTCAGGTTAAAACAAACAGATACATCACTAAAACGATTTGTCACCACGCAACCTTGATGGCCAACTCTATCAATGCAAAAGCAATTTGTACGCTTACCAATAGTGGGTACACCGCTTTCCAAATTTCGGCTTGGCGACCTAATGCACATATATTAGTATTTACTTCAAACAGACGTATTTTAACGCAATTGAATTTGTTGTGGGGCGTAAAATCGTTCATGTACACAAAAGACGTAAGCACTGATGATACGGTTACGGATGTAAACGAAATTGTAAAAGAAAAAGGCTTTGTACAAAAAGGTGATTTCTTAATCAACTTAGCCGCAATGCCAATTAAAGACAAAGGAATGGTGAATACCTTGAGAGTATCTGAAATCGAATAACAACAGATAGCACTTTTAATTAACGCTCCTTTTTGGGAGCGTTTTTTTTATCTGATTTTTTATTTTTCAGAAGAATGTATATCTTTAACGTGTTCAAAAAAAATCATGCTTTAACTAAAAAAACAAACGAATGTTTAACACCTCTAACAATCCTTTTTTAAACAATAAAAGCTTTAAAAACCAAGGCAAAAACACTACAGTGCATCAAGCAACTGTTATTGATTACAACCAAGACATGACAATGTCGGGCACAATCAATCGAAGTCTGATTTTGTTTTTATTACTTGCAGCTGCCGCTACCATTACGTGGTGGATGGCCTTTAACGACATGAATCCAATGGTTCCCACTATTGGAGGCGCTATTGTAGGGCTGATCATGGTGCTAATTGCCGCATTTAAACCGCATTTATCTCCCTATTTAGCTCCCGGATACGCTGTTTTTGAAGGCTTATTCATTGGAGGCATCTCTGCCATATTTGAAGCTAAATATCCTGGAATTGTAATTCAAGCGGTAGGCGCAACTATGGTAACTTTTATGGTGTGTTTAGGACTTTACAAATACAAAATTGTAAAAGTAACCGAACAATTCAAATCGGTTGTCGTTGCCGCAACATTGGCCATCGCAACTTATTATTTAATCTCTTGGTTGTTTTCGATGTTTACGAGCTTTACACCAGTACATCATGACAATTCGTTAATGAGTATCGGAATTAGTGTTTTTGTGAT
>JBOFUD010000427.1:0-23201 GCA_051652385.1 Flavobacterium sp. | reverse complement strand
ACCTCCATGTACTCTTCTAACGAATATTTCACCACTCCATTTTCAGATAATTCTGTCACAGGAACAAACTGAACTGGCTGCACTACATGAATATCATGCGCGTCATTGGTCAATTCAAAAACCTTTTTTTCTTGAACTTTTGGCGCTACTGGAGTTACAAAAGTCGGTTTTGTCGAAACTGGCAAATCAAAAGAAAAGGCAGTTTGATGATCTTCAGCTACAATTTGAGCTTGTGGCAATTGCACCTCTTCCTTTGACGGGAAGGCAATATTAAAGTCAAAATCTTCAATTGGCGATACAATTTCGAAAGTAACATCTAAATTTTTAATAAATTCAGTCATTACTTGTAGCTCATCATTATTAATGTTTGGCTTACTGACTTCTAGAACCATAGGAACTTCTTCCTCAATTACCTCTTCTAATTCAAAAACAACTCTGTTTTCCGTATTTTCGGGAGTAGCCTCATTAATATTGAAAGTTGCTATGGGAGTGCTCATTAAATTATGTACACTTTTTTGCTCTTCTCCAAGCGTGTGTATAATTTTTTTTGGCTCAGTATTTACAATTTCATTTTGCTGTTCAACATCAAAACCAGTGGCAATAATGGTTACAGAGATAGCATCTCCTAATAATTCGTCCTCACCAACACCCATAATGATGTTGGCATTATGACCTGCCTCACATTGAATGTGATCATTAATTTCTCCTATTTCATCGATAGTAATTTCATTGGCGCCGGAAACGATAAGCAACAATACGTTTTTGGCACCTGTAATTTTATTATCATTCAAAAGCGGAGAATCTAAAGCAGAAACAATGGCTAATTTTGCTCTATTCTCTCCAGATGCATTGGCAGAACCCATAATAGCCGTTCCGCTATTATAAAGTACCGTTTTAGCATCACGTAAATCGATATTTTGAGTATAATGATGAGTAATTACTTCAGCAATTCCTCTGGAGGCGGTAGCCAAAACTTCATCTGCCTTAGAAAAACCAGCTTTAAATCCTAAGTTGCCATACACTTCCCTTAGCTTATTGTTATTGATAACAATTAACGAATCTACTTGTTTTCGCAATTTTTCAATACCAATAATCGCTTGTTCCTGACGTACTTTACCTTCGAATAAAAAGGGCAAGGTAACAATCCCAACTGTTAAAACATTACGTTCTTTAGCCAATTGAGCGATCACGGGAGCTGCTCCCGTACCCGTTCCGCCACCCATACCTGCGGTGATAAAAACCATTTTAGTATTACTATCTAACATTTTTTCGATGTCACTAATACTTTCAATGGCTGATTGATGGCCTACATCAGGATTTGCACCTGCTCCTAGACCTTCTGTTAAATTAACCCCCAATTGTATTTTATTGGGCACAGGACTATTTTGCAAGGCTTGAGAATCGGTATTACAAACAATAAAGTCTACTCCGTTAATTCCTTGTCTAAACATGTGATTTATGGCATTACTACCACCACCACCTACTCCAATAACTTTTATTACATTTGATTGGTTTTTTGGCAAATCAAATGAAATGCTTCCAAATTCTGAGTTGCTAGGCATAATATTGGGATTTTGATATTCGTATTATTTTATTTTCTCTATCGTTTTAAACAAAAACATTTTCTTTCACCTTAAAACTATTCGGCGTTTTCTAAAAAATCTTTGATTTTATCTACATACTTATCGAGGAAAGATCTTCGAATTTTATTTTCGGTAGATTCTCCATTTGGAATATGTTTTTCTGGTTTCGACACCAAATCCTCTGCGTCCACTGACACAATTACGGGAGCCACAACAGTTTCAACAACCGCTTCTCTGTAAATAGGCGTTCGATCAATTATTGGACTTCGCTCGATTTTAATAGCGCTTTGCGATTTTTTCTCGATGCTGTTCATCACTAATCCTACAGCTGTAGCGTATAATGGACTTGAAATTTCTTCATCAGAGTTTCCAGCCAAATGTTCATTTGGATACCCAATTCGAGTATCAATTCCGGTGATATATTCGACTAATTGTTTAATATGCTTTAATTGAGCGCCGCCACCCGTCAAAACTATTCCAGCTATTAATTTTTTACGAGGATCCTCATGACCGTATAATTTGATTTCAGCAAATACTTGCTCAATGATTTCTACTACACGTGCATGAATTATTTTAGATAAATTTTTAAGTGAAATCTCCTTAGGCTCTCTCCCGCGAATTCCTGGTATTGAAACAATTTCATTGTCTTTGTTCTCTCCAGGCCATGCTGAACCAAATTTTACCTTTAGCAATTCAGCTTGCTTTTCTACGATCGAGCAACCTTCTTTGATATCTTCTGTAATAACGTTTCCTCCGAAAGGGATTACAGCAGTATGCCTGATGATCCCATCTTTAAAAATAGCCAAATCGGTAGTTCCGCCACCGATATCGATTAACGCAACACCTGCTTCTTTTTCTTCTTGACTCAATACAGCATCCGAAGAGGCTAATGGCTCTAAGGTTAACCCAGACAATTCAATACCTGAACTTTGGATACAGCGGCCAACATTTCGAATGGAAGAGGCTTGGCCCACCACAATGTGAAAACTACTTTCTAACCTTCCACCGTACATTCCTACAGGTTCTTTAATATCAGACTGACCGTCAATTTTAAATTCTTGAGGTAAAACGTGAATAATTTCCTCTCCAGGAAGCATGGCTAATTTATGCACTTGACTGATTAGCAAATCAATATCACAATCACCAATTACTTCTTCAGGATTATTTCTACTGATGTAATCACTGTGCTGAATACTGCGAATATGTTGCCCTGCAATGCCCACCACCACATCTTTAATTTTATACCCTGAATTATTTTCGGCTTCCAAGATAGCCTGTTGTATCGATTGAATCGTTTGTGTAATATTGTTTACCACACCACGAGCCACACCTAGACTTTTGGATTTACCAACTCCCAAAATCTCCAACTTTCCATACTCATTTCTCTTGCCGATCATGGCAACAATTTTGGTTGTTCCAATATCTAGACCTACCGCAATATTCTCTTTTTCCATTTTCTATTATTTTGTACACACTACTTGTTTCGTAAATCGAAGATCAATTTTTTTGTATTTTGCTAACGAACTATCTAAAGCAACTTTCTGAAAAAAAGCTTTATAATTATTGAATTTTTGCTCCACATTGATAAGGCGCCCAAAATCAATTTTAAAATTATAATTCCTATTTAGCAATATGACGCTGCTGTTGGGCATAATCTGAACGGCAATGATATTCTTTTTCAAAAAGTCATCATCGTAAATCATTCGAAACAACTTCACAACATCTTCCTTGTTTTTACCTTCAATTTTACCCGAAACAAGAAGTACCCGAGCCGTATAATTAGAAGACAAAGGCATTATATCGCCTTTATAATCAACATAAAAAGAACCTCCCAGGCCATTAACTCGTGCAATTGGAGTCCTTTGTTTAACTACTGCTTTTACTATACCATCAACACTCACAAACACTTGCGACTTTTCAATCATTGGATGTGAATCAATAATTTTCTCGAGTTTATTCAAATCTAATGCATCCCTGTCAATAGTTTTCGCGTCCGCTCTATTTTCTATCAACATCTTATTAACCATTTTTTGTTTAATAAAAAGCTGATTCTGTCCCACAAAGACAACGGTAGCTTTAGCAATTTTTCTGTCATTATTTCGTTTTCCGGTAAAGGAATACAAGAAAACCACTACTACTATGATCCCTATCAATCGTATTGTAGCCCAGTTAAATCGTTTCATTGAGCGCTTTTTTAATTTCCGGCACCATTTCTCCCAAATCGCCTGCACCAAGCGTTACAATCACTGTTGCGTCTGAGGCTTTAATAGCGTTAATTAAATCTCCCTTTGCAATTAATTTTTTATCGATCGATGTCACTTTATCCAGCAACCACTCTGAGGTAATCCCCTTCATTGGGAGCTCGCGTGCGGGGTAAATATCTAGTAACAAAAGTGTATCGAATTGTGACAAACTTGCAGCAAATTCGACCGCAAAATCTTTAGTTCGACTAAACAAATGAGGCTGAAATACTGCCAATACCTTTTGAGCAGGATATAATTCTCTCACGGCCTGATGTACTGCATTGATTTCTGTTGGATGATGTGCATAATCATCTATATAAACAAAATCGGATTTTTTTATCTGATATGAAAATCGTCTTCTAATCCCTTTAAAGGTGGTCAACGCCTTAGCAATCGCATCGGTTGGCGTACCAAAGGTTTTGGCCATAGCCAATGCCATCAAAGCATTCATCAAATTATGTCTTCCAGGCAACGCAAATCGAAGATCAGTAATAATCTCGGTAGGCGTTTGCACGTCAAAAACATAACTTGCATCTTCGACCCTAATATTAAAAGCTTTGAAAGCGGCATTTTCATTGATAGCGCAAACCATTCCATCAAGCATCAAACCATTGGCAACAAATAACTTTGACTTATCTATTACTTTTGCCGCAAACTCTCTGAAAGACTCCTCAATCGCCTCACTTGTACCATAAATATCCAAATGATCGGCATCCATAGAGGTAACGCAGGCAATATCGGGGTGCAAATGTAGAAAAGATCTATCAAATTCATCAGCTTCTACGACAGTAATTGTTTTACCCGACCCAATTAGATTCGAATTATAATTTTCCACAACCCCCCCTATAAAAGCAGTTACATCTGCACCACTTTCGTGCAAAATATGACCTAATATACTGGAAGTAGTTGTTTTACCGTGAGTTCCAGCTACAGCAAAACTAAAGGTATCCTTGGTTATTATTCCTAATACTTCTGCACGCTTTTTTACAATAAATTTTTTATCTAAAAAATAAATCCACTCCAAATGACCTTTAGGGACAGCAGGAGTCACAATAACCAAAGTATTTTCTGCCTTAAAATTACTAGGAATTAAATCAATGGCATCTTCAAAATGAATATCAATACCACTAGCCATTAGTTCATTTGTCAGTATAGAAGCAGTTTTATCGTAACCCGACACCTGCTTTCCAATATTTTTAAAATAACGAGCCAAGGCACTCATGCCAATCCCCCCTATTCCAATAAAATAAACGTTTTGTATTTGAGATAAATTCATAGTAATGACTTTTTTTAAAAAAATTAATTTAACGCTGTACTACTTTTGTATTAATTTTACAATTTCATCAACAATTTGCATCGTCGCTTTTGGCAGGGCTAATTTTTTAATATTTTCCGCCAAAAGTTGCTGCTTTCCAACATCCTTCAAAAGAGCCTCGACAACAATAGCAAATTCAGCATCTAACACCGCTTCCTTAATCATTATTGCTCCTTTTTGATCTACTATCGCTTGAGCATTTTTTGTTTGGTGATCTTCGGCTACATTAGGTGAAGGAATAAAAATTACGGGTTTACCAACAATACAAAGCTCAGATACCGAGGAAGCACCAGCTCTTGAAATAACCAAATCAGCAGCGGCATACACTAAATCCATTCTTTCGATAAAAGCGACCACCTGCACCAAATTTGAACCAAACTTGGCATACTCCTCACTATACAATTTGCCACATTGCCATATAATTTGAATATTTTGGGACAATAGCGACTCTAATTCTTTTTCAATTAATTGATTAATTTTTCGAGCGCCCAAACTTCCACCCAAAATTAACAGTGTTTTTTTATTGGGATCCAAATTAAAATGAGCAATAGCTTCCTCACGTTTTGAGGACACCTCAATTAAATCCTGCCGCACAGGATTACCAGTTAGAATCATTTTTTCTTTTGGAAAAAATCGCTCTAAGTTATCGTAGGCTACACATATTTTGGAGGCTTTTTTACTCAATAATTTATTGGTGATTCCCGGATAGGAATTTTGTTCTTGAATTAATGTTGGAATATTTAAGCTATTAGCCACTTGTAACAATGGACCACTTGCGAAACCTCCCGTACCAATAACCACATCAGGCTTGAAGCTTTTTAAAATAGTTCGCGACTCCCATAAACTACTCAGTAATTTAAAAGGAAACATCGCATTTTGAATAGTCAAACGTCTTTGCAAACCAGCTATCCATAATCCCTTTATGGCATATCCAGCTTGCGGTACCTTTTGCATTTCCATTTTGTCTTGAGCACCTACAAATAGAAATTCAGCATCAGGAAAGCGTACTTTTAAAGCATTCGCAATAGCAATTGCAGGATAGATATGTCCCCCGGTACCTCCACCACTGAGTATGAATTTTAATTTTGACATTTGAAAACAATTTAAAAAAAACAAATAGATTTGGTAATATTTTATCTCCCAGCCACAGCGCTCATGGGGTTGGCATGATCCTCAATAGTGTACTTTTCTTCGGTTTCATCTGTAAGGGAATCTGCTTGAATATGAGCATCAATTAATTTTTGAAGCGTTTCTTCTCGAAGTTGCTTATCCTTAACATCTTGGGCAATTTCCGCTTCTTTTTTGGTTACACTTAATATAACTCCAAGCGCAAAACAAGTCATCCAAATGGAACTCCCGCCGCTGCTTATTAATGGCAACGTTTGCCCGGTAACAGGCAATAATTCAACAGCTACAGCCATGTTAATCATCGCTTGAAAAATCATAGGAAACCCCAACGCGATAACGATTAACTTTCCAAATAAAGTAGGGGCTTTATGCGAAGCAATTACAAATCGAAACATCAGCAGCAAATACAAGCACAAAACAGACAAACCACCAAGCAATCCCCACTCTTCTACAATAATGGCAAAGATAAAATCAGAGGAGGATTGAGGTAGAAAATTTTTTTGAACGCTTTTTCCGGGTCCTAGCCCATATAAACCTCCAGAAGCAATTGCGGTTTTAGCTTTTTCTATTTGGTAGTTATCTTCATCGCTTTTATCAGAAACGAACCGTTCAATGCGACTTTCCCAAGTACCAACCCTACTAAAAAACTTCGAATCAGGAAAAGCTTTACCAATAAGTACAAAAAAAGCCAACATTAAAAATCCTGATCCTATAATCAACCCAATATATTTTAAGGGATATCTACCCACAAAAACCAACATCAAAACCATTGCAAAGATCAGCGCTGCAGTAGAAAAATTTGATGGTAAAATAAATAACAAAGTTAAAAAAACAGGCACCCACAACTCGAGGAACGACGATTTAAAATCGACAGGCGTGTCTCTTTTTTTAGATAAATAGCGCGCTACAAATACAAAAAGAACAATTGAAGCCAAGGTAGATGGCTGAAACGTGATTTTAATAAACGGTATTTGAATCCAACGGCTAGCATTGGCACCAGCAATTACCGTCCCTTTGATCAATGCGTAAGCCAACAAAAGCCAAACCACGGGCAGCAACCCTTTTGAAATAGCTCTAAAATACAAATAAGGCACATTATGAACCCAATAAATAATCAAAAACCCGATGCCGATATGGCCCAAATGTTTCAACAAATACCCTATTGTATTTCCTTTTCCTAAACCAATATAGGCCAAATTACTACTAGCACTAAAAACAGGCATAAAAGAAAACAAAGCCAATAAAGCCACGAACGACCATATTACCCTATCACCTTTTAGTTTGTTTACTAGTTCTTTCATAATTTTTTATTCTATTTATTTAAAATTCAATTCTGTTTACAAGTTAAAAACTGCTTTTTTAAATTGTCTACCACGGTCCTCGTAGTTTTCGAATAGATCAAAACTAGCACAAGCGGGAGACAACAAAACAGTGTCGCCTTTTTCAGTAAAATGCTGCGCTAACTTAACAGCATCATTCATTGAATTTACTTCAATAACATCATCAACTACATTTCCGAAAGCAGCAATAATTTTTGAATTATCGATTCCCAGACAGATAATAACCTTAACTTTTTCGCGCACCAAGGACATTAATTCATTGTAATCATTGCCCTTATCCACTCCTCCAACTATCCATACCGTTGGGGCATTCATACTATCTAATGCAAAATAAGTGGCATTCACATTGGTCGCTTTGGAGTCGTTGATGTACTGCACGTTTTGAATTTTCAAAACCTTCTCCAGGCGATGTTCAACACCTTGAAAATCTGATAAGCTTTCGCGAATGGTTGCATTACGAATTTGCATCAATTTAGCTACAGAAGTTGCTGCCATAGCATTTTTCATGTTGTGTTTACCTTCTAATGCAATGTATTCGGTTTCCATTGAAAACTCGTCTTGATTCATTTTAACTTCCATAGTGTTATCTTTTAAAAATGCGCCCCATTCTAAAATACTAGAGATAGAAAAAGGAATTAATTGTGCTTTAGTTGTATTATTTTTTAACCATTCTTTAGTCGCTTCATCATCCGCATCATAAATCAAATAATCCGAAGTAGATTGATTCATGGTAATTCTAAACTTTGAGGCAATATAATTTTCATATTTGTATTCGTACCGATCCAAATGATCGGGACTAATATTAGTTATAATAGCAATATGAGGCTTGTACGTTACGATGCCATCCAACTGGAAACTACTCAATTCCAAAACATAGATATCGTATTCACTTTCTGCCACTTGCCATGCAAAACTTTTACCAATATTACCGCCCAGACCTACCTTTAGTCCTGCCTGTTTCAACAAGTGATAGGTAAGCATGGTGGTTGTGGTTTTTCCGTTACTTCCTGTAATCCCGATAGTGATTGCATTGGTAAAAGGAGCCGCAAATTCAATTTCAGAAATTACAGAAACCCCATTTTGTAATAATTTTTGCACGATGGGAGCCTTGTCCGGAATACCGGGACTTTTCATCACCACCGTGGCATTGAGTATCAAGTTTTCGGTATGTTGTTTTTCCTCCCAAGCAATCCCGTACTGATTCAAAACATCTTTGTATTTTTGTTTTATATCTCCAAAATCGGAAACAAAAACTTCGTATCCTTTTTTTTGTCCGAGAATAGCGGTTCCAACGCCACTTTCGCCTCCCCCTAAAACTACCAGTTTCATATTATCTTAATTTTAAGGTTACTATTGACAAAATAGCGAGCATCACAGCAACGATCCAAAAACGTGTAACGATTTTACTTTCGTGATATCCTTTCTTTTGATAATGATGGTGCAAGGGAGACATTAAGAAAATCCGTTTCCCTTCACCAAACCGTTTTTTGGTATATTTAAAATAGGTTACTTGCAAAACCACAGAAAAATTCTCTACCAGAAAAATTCCACATAATAAAGGAATCAACATTTCTTTTCGCACGGCAATAGCCAAAACCGCGATGATACCACCTATAGTCAAACTACCTGTATCCCCCATAAAAACCGAAGCAGGATAAGAGTTGTACCACAGAAATCCGATTAGGGCACCTACGAAAGAAAAAATAAATACAGTCATTTCCCCTGAATGCGGAATGTACATGATGTTGAGATAGTTTGAGAAAATAATATTTCCTGAAACGAACGTAAAAATACCAAGCGCAAAAACAGATACTGCCGAGGTACCTGCGGCTAATCCGTCAATTCCATCGGTAAGATTTGCCCCATTAGAAACAGCGGTAATAATAAAAATAACAATAGGTATAAAAACCAACCATGCCCATTTTTCATATCCGTCACCAGTCCAAGCTAACAATTCAGCATAATCAAATTCATTATTTTTAAAAAAAGGAATGGTAGTCGCTGTCGACTTTTCTTCGATTGGTGCAGGAAGAGCCATTGCTTGATTGCTGGCAGCAGTTGTTTTAAAAACATCTACTCTACTGGTATCCGTTCTTACAGTAACAACCGGACTAAAATAAAGAACCGATCCAACGATTAAGCCCAGACCAACTTGCCCAAACACTTTAAAAATTCCTTTTAAGCCCTGTTTATCTTTCTTGAAAATTTTGATGTAATCGTCTACAAAACCAATTGCACCCATCCATAAAGTAGTCACAATTAGCAAAATAATGTAGATATTATGAAGTCTTGCAAATAAAAAAACGGGAACTAAGGTGGCAAAAATGATAATAAGTCCGCCCATAGTTGGAGTTCCTGCTTTTTCATTTTGACCTGCTAAACCAAGTTCTCTAACTGTTTCCCCCACTTGTTGGTTTCTCAAAAAACCTATTATCCGTTTTCCATAAATTGTAGACAATAGTAATGATAACATGAATGCCAATGCTGATCTAAAGGAAATATATTGAAACACACCGGTGCCCGGGATATCCATTGTCTTGTTTAAATGTTCAAATAAGTAGTACAGCATAGTTTCTATTTATTAAGTTGTTCTAATGTTTCTTTGACAATTTTCATGTCATCAAAATCGTGACGAATACCATTAATTTCCTGATACGTCTCATGGCCTTTACCAGCAATCAAAATGATATCATTTGGATTCGCTAACTGACAAGCTGTTTTGATGGCTTGTTTTCTATCGGTTATTACCAAAACATTTTTATAATTTTGAGGCGCTACACCCGCTTCCATTTCAGCAATAATAGTTTCCGGATCTTCGTTTCTCGGATTATCAGAGGTTAAAATGGCTTTATTGCTTTTTTCAGCAACGATAGCTCCCATAATAGGCCGTTTCGTTTTATCTCTATTACCACCACAACCTACAACGGTAATTAATTGCTCGTTTTGTGTTCGAACATCATTGATAGTACTCAAAACATTTTCTAGGGCGTCTGGCGTATGGGCGTAATCTACAATTGCGGTGATGTTTTGAGCCGAAACAATGTACTGAAATCGTCCAGAAACACTCTCTAATTCAGACAATAACCTCAGTACCTCTAGACTTTCAAGGCCTAATTCAACGGCCGCACCATAAATCGCCAACAGATTATATGCGTTAAAAGTTCCAATTAACTTGACCCAAACTTCATGATCATTGATCTTTAGTAACAATCCAGCTAATTGATTTTCGAGAATTATAGCTTTGTAATCTGCGTACGATTTTAAGGCATACGTTCTTTTTCTAGCTTGCGTATTCTGAAGCATTACCGCACCATTTTTATCATCATTATTGGTAATAGCAAAAGCACTTTTGGGTAAAAAATCAAAAAAAGATTTCTTCACATCACGATATTCTGCAAAAGTGGGGTGATAATCTAAGTGATCATGTGAAAGATTCGTGAAAATTCCGCCCACAAAATGCAACCCTTCTGTTCTCTTTTGATGAATTCCATGCGAACTTACCTCCATAAAACAATATGTTACACCCGCTTTTACCATGGCATCCAAGTAATAATTGATTGTCAAAGAATCTGGCGTGGTATGTGTCGCTTTAAACTCTTGATCATCAATTAAAATTTTAACAGTTGAAATCAATCCAACCTTGAATCCTGCTTTTTTAAACAATTGATACAGCAAAGAAGCGATGGTTGTTTTGCCATTCGTTCCTGTAATCCCCACCAATTTCAATTGCTTTGAAGGATCATCGTAGTAATTTGCGGCTATGAACGCCAAGGCTGCATTCGTATCATTCACTTGAATATAGGTAACCGCTGTATTTATTTGCAAAGGAAATGTATCGCAAACAACAGCAACAGCTCCCAATTCAATTGCCTTGTCAATATAATCATGCCCGTCTGAAACGGCTCCTCGAATTGCTACAAAAACATCATTGGATACGATTTTTCTTGAATCAAACTGAATTTGATAAATAGCTTTATCCATTGCGCCATGGGTGGCCTTAATAGCTACTTTGTACAGTATTTCTTTTAGTGTTTTCATGATAATTCCAATACTATTGTGGCATTCTTTGCTATACTATTTCCAGCAAGAAGCGACTGTTTACTTACTTTTCCAATACCAACCACCTTTACCTTTAGTCCTAAATTCTCAAGCAAAGCGATCGCATCCATTCCAGGCATTCCTTTTACATTTGGAACCGACTTGGACTCTTTCTGAGCTTTGACAAAATACGCATCATAATCACGATCTTGCTTTTGATTTTTTCGATTCAAATTTTTAATCTCGTTGGTTGTTGGTGAGTCGGTAAATATTTTTTGCGCAATACGCTTAAAAACGGGTCCTGCAACATCCGCACCATAATAATTGTTTTTTGAAGTATTGGGCTTGTGCACCACCACAATACAAGAATATTTGGGTTCATCTGCCGGGAAATAACCTACAAACGAAGAGGAATAATATTTTTCGGCACCACCCGCTTTGGCATAATTTACTTGCGCCGTGCCCGTTTTTCCAGCCATTGAAAAATCTTTCGAGTATAATTTATTACCAGTGCCTTTTTTTACCACATTTTCTAGCACCGCTTTAACTTTGGCTATAGTTTCTTGAGAACAAATTCTAGGATTCATCACAACTTTATCGTATTTGGCTATGGTTGTGTTCCATTCTCGAATTTCAGAAACAAATAAAGGTTTCACCATTTCACCATTATTGGCTACCGCATTATAATATGTTAAAGTTTGTAGCGGAGTTACCGAGACGTTATATCCAAAAGCCATCCATGGCAACGTTACCCTAGACCAATTTCGATCAGAGGGTTGAGGAATGTAGGGCCTCCCCTCACCTTGAAATCGCAACCCTAGTTTCTTATTCAAACCATAAGAATTGATATGGTTGACAAAACGCGTCGGATTGGATTTATAGTTTTCGTAAACGGCTTGCACCATCACTGTATTTGAGGAAAGCTCAAAACCTCTGGCTAACGATATTTTTCCATAGCCCCCTTTTTTAGAATCTCTAACAGCTTTACCGAAATATTTTACTTCACCACCTCTACTATCAAAAACTGTACTAGTATCCGCCAATTTATCTTCTAATAAAGCCATCAAATCGATTAATTTAAAGGTTGACCCGGGCTCATGCGATTCGCGAATGGCATAATTTAAACGCTCAGAATATAAACCTGTTTTTTCATTTCTTCCTAGATTAGAAATAGCTCTTATGTACCCTGTTTTGGTTTCCATCACCACCACACAACCATGATCTGCTTGGTATTCTTCCAATTGTTTTAAAAGAGCATGATGCGCAATATCTTGAATATAAACATCAATTGTAGAAATCACATCGTAGCCATCTTGCGGCTCAACTTGATTTTCATCGCTAATAGGCTTCCATTGTCCCTTGGCAATTTTTTGTTTTAGTATTCGACCATCTTTACCATTTAAATAATTACTGTAGGCCCCTTCTACCCCGACTAGATTTACATTCCCGAAATCATCTTTTCCTATGTATCCGATGGTGCGCTCTGCAATTTTCCCAATGGGATGTTCTCTAACGGTTTCTTGTTCAACAATGACGCCCCCTTTGTAGGCGCCCAATTTGAATAATGGGAAGTTTTTTAAAGCTACATAATCCGTATAGCTCAATCCTTTGGCAATTAAAAAATAACGATTTTTATGGGCTCGAGCCAATCGCAGTTGTTTTTCTAACCCATCTGAAGATTTATTCAACAGTTTACCCAGAGAATCTGCTAATTGCTTTATGTTTTCATTAAAATCAACAGCCTTGGGAGCTACCGCATCAAAACGAATTTCATAATTCGGGATTGAAGTTGCCAAAAGACTACCGTCAGCCGAATAAATATTCCCCTTATTGGCAGGAATTACAAAATTTCTAACGGTTCTTTCTTTAGCGAGTTTTCGGTAATAATCCCCTTCCACCCACTGAATATTAGTTAACTTCACAGCAATAGCGGCCGCTATTAAAAACAGAAAAAAGGCCACTAGATAAACACGATATGATATGTTCTTATCTTCTACTGCCATAATTTTTCGAATAAATTCGGTTCTTCTTCTTTATTAACTTTAATTTTAACGGGAGGAACTGTTGATGGAAAAATTTGTTTTATTTCCATTTTCCCAGACACGGTTGATTCCATTTTTAACTTCATCAATGCCGATCGGTTGTCCACAAACTCAGAGCGAAGTTCTTTGACTTCGTTGGTAAGGGCACTAATTTCAAAAACTTTTTGTTCAAAACGCTGCGTATTGGCAATCATCAGTATAACAAGAATTACCAGAAACACAATAAACCGCCAGTTTTTAAAGGCGTCATCATGAATCAAATATTTCGCTTTTAATATGGCGTAAATTTCTTGTTTCATAATTTTTTATTTTTTTTCAGCGATACGTAACTTGGCACTTCGTGCTCTATTATTAATTTTAATTTCCTCAGGAGTTGGAACAATTAATTTTCCAATAGTTTTAAAAGGAACCGAAAAATTTCCAAAAAAGTCACGTTCAGGCTCGCCTTCAAACATTCCATTTTTGATAAATCTTTTCACCAACCGGTCTTCAAGGGAGTGATACGATATAACACTCAATCGACCTTCAGGATTAAGAATTTCTAGCGATTGCTCTAAAAACTCCTTTAAAACATCCATTTCCTGATTCACTTCAATTCGAATGGCTTGATAAATCTGTGCCAATATTTTGTTTTTAACGCGCTCGGGAAGAAACTTCGCCAAAACCTCTTTTAACTCATCGGTTGTTTGAATCGGTCGAAGCGCTCTGGCTTCGATAATAGTTCTGGACAACGCGGGAGCATTTTTCAATTCTCCATAATCCCAAAAAACTCTTTTGAGATTTGCATCATCATATTCGTTCACCACTTTATAGGCACTTAAATCACTTTTTTTGCTCATTCGCATATCCAAATCAGCATCAAACCGCGTGGAGAAACCCCGCTCTGGCACATCAAATTGGTGTGAAGAAACCCCCAAATCAGCTAAAATACCATCTACAGTTTTTATACCATGAAAACGCAAAAAGCGTTTTATAAATCGAAAGTTTTCATTAATCAGCGTAAAACGATCATCAGGTAACGCATTAATTAAAGCATCTTCATCTTGATCAAAAGCGAAGAGTTTACCCTCTGGGCCCAATCGCTTGATTATTTCAGCCGAATGACCACCTCCGCCAAAAGTAACATCAACATACACGCCATCAGGCTTAATATTTAAACCATCAACTGTTTCTTTTAGCAATACTGGATTATGATATTCCATTGTCGTTATAATTTAGATTTCCCATTACATCTTCTGCCAATTCAGCAAAATCAAGATCCTCGCCACTTATAGATTTTTCATACAATTCTTTATCCCAAATCTCCACTATAGTTACTGCCGAAGAAAAAACAACATCTTTGGAAATACTAGCAAAACCAACCAAGTCTTTCGGTATCAACATTCTACCTAAAGCATCCATCTCAACCACTTTTACTCCTGCGGTAAAACGACGTATAAAGTCGTTGTTTTTCTTGACAAACCGATTTAGGCCGTTGACTTTCTGCATCATCACTTTCCATTCGGCCATAGGATACAATTCTAGGCAGGGCTGAAACACAGAACGCTTCAAAACAAAACCGTCTTGAAGAGAAGAAGTCAATTGCTTTTTTAGGGGAGAGGGCAACATAACCCGTCCTTTAGCATCAACTTTACATTCATATGTTCCTATTATTGTTTCCACAAATTTTACTGTAAAAAGTATTTAGCAAAAATATATAAAATTTTACCACATTTTACCACTTTGTACCACTTTGTTGATAAGTTTACCCACCACCAATCAAAAACACATAAACAACACACCAACAGAGACTTAAAAGTCTAAATATTATTTTAACAAGAAACCAACGCACTAAAAAAAAGGAAATTAAATATCCTACTAAAACAAAATTCATATTCTGTTTTTGAAAAAAAATTCCTATATTCATAATTAAGTTTATGGTAAGCAACTCCTGATAATTTTATCAAAAAGCGTCACTAAAAATTAATTTTAATTTAATTAACCCTATATTTGTCGAAATTGAAAACGAGTCACAAATTACATGGAAAAATACTATAAAATAGAAGGCAAATACAGCTATTATGAAGCGGGTGAAGGAACACCAATCGTAATTCTTCACGGGCTTATGGGGGGTTTAAGTAATTTTGATGCTGTAGCCAGTTATTTTTCTGAAAAAGGATACAAAATAATAATTCCAGATTTACCCCTTTACACACAAAATATATTAAAAACCAACGTAAAGAGTTTTGCAGTTTACGTAAAAAATTTCCTTAACTTCAAAGGACTAGACCGAGTGATCCTCTTAGGCAATTCATTAGGTGGACATATTGCACTATACCACACCAAGCTGTACCCCGAAAAAGTTGCTGGCCTAGTTATTACAGGAAGCTCTGGCTTATACGAGAGTGCCATGGGGGATAGTTATCCAAAAAGGGGAGATTACGAATACATCAAAAAGAAGGCTGAGGATGTCTTTTTTGATCCAAAAATTGCTACCCCAGAATTAATAGATGAGGTTTTTGCAACCGTTAATGATCGTATCAAACTTATCAAAACTTTAACTATCGCCAAAAGTGCTATCCGTCATAATATGGCAAAAGATTTGCCGAAAATGCATGTGCAAACTTGTATCATTTGGGGAAAAAATGACAAAGTAACACCACCAGACGTTGCCGAGGCGTTTCATAAACTAATGCCTAATTCGAGTTTACATTGGATCGATAAGTGCGGACATGCTGCCATGATGGAACACCCAGAAGAATTTAATAAAATTCTGGAGGATTGGTTAACGCATACACAATTAGCCGCACATTAATTTTATTAAATCGTCTATGAAAATCAACACCGCCGAATTTATAATAAGCAATTCTGATGTCAGTAAATGTCCGAAAGACTTTTTACCTGAATACGCCTTTATAGGAAGATCCAATGTGGGAAAATCCTCCTTGATCAACATGATCACAAATCATAAAAAATTAGCAAAAACATCGGGTAGACCAGGAAAAACACAACTTATCAACCATTTTTTAATTAATTCAAATTGGTTTTTGGTCGATTTACCAGGCTATGGTTATGCTAAGGTTTCTAAAAAAACGAAATCAATTTTTCAGGAATTCATTACAGACTATTTCGAAACTAGAGAGCAACTTGTCTGTGCTTTTGTACTAATAGACATTCGCCATGAGGCACAAACAATCGACATCGAATTTATGTCGTACATGGGAGAAAGCGAGATTCCGTTTTGTATCATTTTTACCAAAGCCGACAAAATCAGCAAAGTTAAAGTAAATGCTCATATTGCTGCTTACAAGAAGAAAATGATGGCTAATAACTGGGCCGAAATGCCCCATTATTTTGTAACTTCCGCGACAGAAGGAATAGGCAAAGACGATTTACTGCAATACATTGACGATGTAAATCAGGAAGTATTTAAAAACAATTCTGAATTTTAATTGTAAATAATCGAATTGTAAAAAACATAAAAAAAACGCAACTCCAAAAGTTGCGTTTTTTTTATTAGATAAAATTTAAAGTTTTTTCTAATGCCATACCACGAGAGCCTTTAATCAATAAAATAGCTTCATGAATAGGATGATTTTGTAAATAATTTGCAAAATCATCAAAAGTGGCAAAAAAATGAAAATTATTTTTTGCTTTATTCGCGTTTTCAAAAAAGGCCTGCCCTACAAAAAAACAAATAACATTGGATTCACCGTCCAAACGATTTACGACTGCACCATGCTCAATATCACTATCCTGCCCCAATTCAAACATATCCCCCAAAACAAAAATTTTAGTAGCATTATCTAATTGTAAAAAATTATCAATAGCTACCGCCATACTACTCGGATTTGCATTGTAAGCATCTAAAATAATTGAATTTGACCCTTTTATAACCATTTGTGAACGATTATTTTCAGGAATATAACTTTCGAGCGCGGCTTGGATATCAGTTAATGGCACTTTAAAATAGGTTCCAATTGTAATCGCCGCATTAACATTATTCGCATTGTACAGCCCAATCAAATGAGTAACAATCGCAGTGTTTTCGATAGTAACGGTGACAAATGGTGCGGCACTAATGGAATTAATAATTACATCTGCCTCAGGCTTATTTACCCCGAATGAAAAAGAAGATAATGATTTTGACCTTTCAATCTGAATTGGATCTTCAAGATTAATAAATGTTAACTTATTTGAAGAGGACAAATACGAGTACATTTCACTTTTACCTTCAATAACGCCTTGTACGCCACCAAATCCCTCTAAATGCGCTTTGCCAAAATTAGTGATATAGCCAAAATCGGGAGTGGCTAAGGAACACAAAAATTCAATTTCCTTTTTATGGTTCGCTCCCATTTCAACCACGCCTATTTCAGTTTCCTTGGTAAAAGACAACAAAGTCAGCGGTACGCCAATGTGATTATTCAAATTACCTACCGTGGCTTTCGTATTGTATTTTTTGGAGAGAACCGCATGTATTAATTCTTTGGTAGTTGTTTTTCCATTACTTCCCGTTAGAGCTACAATTGGAATTTGAAGATACTTCCGGTGATATTGCGCCAACTGCTGCAATGCAATCAAACTATCCTTTACCACCAATGTTCTTTCATCAATAAAAAAAGAGGCATTATCAATAATTACAAATTTCGCCCCTTTTTGTAACGCTTCTACTGCAAAAGTATTCGCGTCAAAATTTTCGCCTTTAATGGCTACAAAAAGGGAATTCTTTTCAATTTTACGGGTATCAATTGATACCGAAACGCACTGTAAAAACAGCTTATGAATGTCAGCTATATCCATAATAAAAGTAATAAAACAACAAAGCCCTATTTAAAGGGCTTTGTTTTGTTAAAAATAAGTAACTTAATTTCTTGGTGATCTTCTTTTTTGTGCTTTTGCTCCAACACTCGACATAGCGCATCTAAAACCAATATAATCGGTCGCCATATCTTGAGGTAAATACCTTCTCTGAGCAGGATCTAACCAATATGCTCTATCTCTCCACGAACCGCCCTTGTACACACGAACATCGTCGTTTATCAAAGTAGTCCTTTTACTTGAAGCATCATATTTTCTTGACATTTTTCCTAAAGAATCAACAGAAACATTATGATGAGGAGAATTATACATTTTGCGTGCTTCCTTTTCACTTTTAGATTCGTCACCTGAGTTTCCAAAATCATAAAAACGAGTAGATTGTTTATCTCCATCTCTATAATTGATGTTGTTGCTTGTGTCAAAATTTTGGCGCAAATACGTTTCATTTTCATCAACAGGAACTTGAACTATTTGACCAGGATATGCTCTTGCTACAATTTTACCATTACTTAGAGTGTCATATTTGATGGTACCTGTGGTTACAATTTCAACTTTTCCATCTTTTCCAATTTTATTTTTGGTATACAAATTCCCTCTGAAGTAGTTGAAATCATTTGCTTCGTTGTCAACAATAGGGCGATATACATCGGCAACCCATTCGGCAACGTTACCCGCCATATCATACAACCCAAAATCATTGGCTGGATATTTTTTAACCTCATTGGTTATATCAGCACCATCATCCGACCATCCTGCAATTCCGCCATAATCTCCGTTGCCTTGCTTAAAATTAGCCAACTGATCTCCCTTGGAGGCACGTTTCCCTGATCGAGTATAATTCCCGGCCCAAGGATATTTCTTTTGCCCTTTGTAGGTATTATATTCTCTTTGACCTACATCAGCCGCTGCAGCATATTCCCACTCTGCCTCAGTTGGCAAACGGTATTCTGGCAATAAAATACCAGAAGATCTCTGAGCATACACATTTTTGTGCGCCACAACTTTTCCATCTTTGGTGGGTCTTGGGTCTTTTCTCTTAGATCTTTCTTTAAGTACTATTTCTTCATTACCTCCATAAACTGAGGTAGGTGACTCTAAATAGGTCTCAGAATTAAAAGGGCTTTCTGCTGACACATCGGCAATTTTGGAATTTTTCTTTAAATAACCTGCTTTCTCAAGCATTCCCTCATTAACACGATCTGTCCTCCATTTGCTGAACTCATTGGCTTGAATCCAATTTACTCCTACGACAGGATATTCTGCATACGATGGATGTCTCAGATAATTGTTAGTCATGGTCTCATTGTACCCTAGACGATTTCTCCACACTAAAGTATCTGGCAGTGCGCCGGCATAAATATTTTTATAGTTTTCTTCCGTCGGTGGGAAAACTTTTTTCAACCACTCTAAATACTCTAGGTACATTGAATTTGTCACTTCTGTCTCATCCATGTAAAAAGACTGCACATGTTGTTGCGTGGGTAAATTGTTCCAATCGTGCATTACATCATCTTGCACCCTACCCATAGTAAAAGTTCCGCCTTCAACAAAAACTAAACCAGGACCCGCCTGCTGTTTATTTTTAGCAACAACATTTTTCTGACGATCCAAATTCCAACCAGTGGCTCTGGAGGAATTACTCGAGCTAGACTTTTTACTACAACTAGCCAATGCTGCGATCAACAAAACTGATGTAATCAATTTTAAGTTTAAAATTCTCTTTACTTTCATACTATTAATAGGTCATAATTTGGTGCCGCAATATAGCAATTAAGCTTTTATTAACAACATCAATTCATAATAATTTTAAGGGGGCCTTATGATTTGTTCTTGCCATGTGTACCAACGCAAAAATATATTTTTTATTGTTAAAACCTAACAGATTTAAATTATTTTTACCCCTTAAATAAGCTAAACTAATATTCGTTTACTAGAAAATGAAAAACTATAAAATCTTTTGGCTTTTACTCACCATTTCCTGTACAGTTAGCGCTCAAAAAACAAGTGTTGTGGCGATAAATTGGCAGGAGCCAAGGTCTATTAATTTTGGAGAATACTCGCTTAAAATACCTACTTTTACTGGTGATAATTTTGAATTTGACCCTATCAAAAAGAAAATAAACTTTAACATTTTAATCCCAAATATTAAGGACAATGAAAGAATTATTTTAACAAATTTTACATACGAATTTATCAATTCAGAAGCACTGGGCGAATTATCACTGGCAAACATACCCCTAACGCCAAATGAAAATGTACACAACACGATATCAAGGGGATTGAGCGCGACACTTTTATCCTTCTCTCCTTTGGTAAAAGATGACCTAGGCGTAAAAAAAATAACCTCCTTTACCTATACAATCGTACCCAATTCAAACACCGAAAGCTCTCGCAACAGCGCAGCAAAAGCCAAAACATCCATTTCAAATTCTGTTTTAGCCAGTGGAGATTGGTATCAATTTCAGATTCAAAAGTCAGGAGTTTATAAAATCACCAAAAACTTTTTACAGCAACTCGGCATCAACATCAATTCGGTCGATCCACGAAAAATTAAAGTTTTCGGGAATGGAGGCCGCATGATTCCACTATCGAATGACAACGAATACCCAACAGACCTGCAAGAAACCCCGATTGAAATCGCCGGCGAAAATGACGGAATCTTCAACAATGAAGATTACCTGTTATTCTATGGAGAAGGCACTGATACCTGGAACAAAGAGAGCAAAACATTCAATAACTTGTACGAAGACAATTCTTATTACTACATTAGCATTAGTGGCGAGACCGGAAAACGCATCGCAACAATTAATCAACCGGCTGGCTCGCCCACGTTAACGTTGAATAGATTTGACGATACTCAATTTCACGAAATCGACAAAATCAATATCAACCAACTAGGACGGCAATGGTTTGGTGAAAAATTCGACATCAACAACGAGCAGGAATTCGACTTCGATTTTCCAAATATCGACGTTGCGTTTCCAATAAAAATAAGTACCGAGACAGCTTCCGCTGGATTCGCTGTCACTTCTTTTACTATTACTGCGAATAATTCGCCTGTTGGAACGATCACTTTTGCTCCCATTACAAGCAATTCATCTATCGCTTTTCAAACCGGAAGCCTTCCCGCAAGTAGTACATTTGTTGGATCAGAAAAAACCAAAATAAAATACACCTACACTAATGGTGGCCTACCCAATGCAGCAGGTTACTTGGACTACATAAAACTCATTGCCAAACGAAAATTAACAGGTTACGGAAAACAGTTTCATTTTCAATATGATGATGCGTTTTCGACGAGTGGAATTGTAGCGTATGAAATTTCAAACGCGGCAGGAATTGAACAAATATGGGATATCACAGACCTCACCAATATTGAAAAAATATCGAATAGCGCTCAGAATTCGCTTCAATTCAAAGCAAGTTTAGGGGAATTTAGAAAATACATAGCCATTGATTCTAATGATTATTTGGTCCCAAGTATCGCAAAAAAAACCAAAATAGCCAATCAAAACCTCAAAGGAACTCTTTTTAAAAACAATCAAGGACAATTTCAAGATATTGATTATGTCATCATCTGTCCTAGCTTTTTAAACACACAAGCCGAAAAACTCGCGAATTTTCACAGAAACTACTCTAATTTGATTGTAAAAGTGATCACACTTGAAGCTATTTACTTAGAATTTTCATCTGGAAAACAAGATATTGGTGCGATTCGAAATTGCATCAAATACATTTACGACAATGCGTCCGCACCAGAAAAAAGAGTAAAATACGTGAATCTGTTTGGCGACGCATCTTATGACTATAAAAATCGAATCAGCAATAACAGCAATATTGTTCCAATTTACCATTCCTTACGAAGTAACGCAACAGGAGAATCGTCCTTTGCCTCCGATGATTTTTACGGATTAATGGACATTAGCGAGGGAAATATTATATCAACTTTTGGAGGAATAGACATTGCCGTGGGACGGATGATTGTAAACGACGCAAAACAAGCCGAGGATATGGTTCAAAAAGTGATTGATTATCACGATTCAAAATCTTATGGAAACTGGAGAAACAACTTTGTCCTAATTTCCGATGACTCAGATGTAACTTCTGATGCTTCCTTACAAGAAAAACAAAACAACTTAGGCGATCTTGTTAGCAATGAAAAACCGTTTTTTAATGTTTCCAAAATACTCTTAGATTCTTACATTCAAGAGGCGTCGGCAGGAGGATTTAGATATCCAAAAGCAAGGACAGATATTTTTAACGCCTTCGAAAAAGGAGCTTTAGTCTTTAATTATTTGGGGCATGGTGGCGAGGACGGTTTAGCTTCAGAAAGAATTTGGGAAAAATCCGATGGTCAAAACCTGAATAATCAATTCAAATATCCTTTATTTGTGACCATTACTTGTGAATTTTCAAGGTTCGATAACCCGAATCGACCCACCGCAGGCGAATACACTTATTGGAATCCAAAAGGTGGCGCAATTGCTATGATTACGACAATACGCTCCATAGGACAATTTAGCGCCGAAAACTTTAACCCCTTACTTACTAAAAACCTAGTATCATTTGGATCTAATTCCTATGTTTCGATAGCAGAGGCCTTAAGATTGTCCAAAAACACAAATCCAAATTCATCGACCAATGTCGTGGTTTTTATAGGCGATCCGGCCTTACAACTCGCCATTCCAAAACCAAAAATCAACCTAACCAAA
>JBOFUD010000426.1:0-7120 GCA_051652385.1 Flavobacterium sp. | reverse complement strand
GGTATTCAAAGGTTTGGTTTACCTATAAACGAGTTATGCATCAGTTAAAAAATACGGTCGGCCTCAAAATTCTAGCTATATAAACTAAAAACGAATAAAAAAAGAAGAGAAGCAAAAGGAGGTACAAAATGAAAGAAAGGAAAATAGAAAATTTAAAATTCCCAATTGGTAAGTTTGAAAAACCTACAACAATTACAAATGCTATTTTAGAAAAATGGATTGAGGATATTGCTGCATTTCCTGCGAGACTAAATAGCGAAGTTATTAACCTAACTAACAAACAACTCGATACACAATACAGACCCAATGGCTGGACAATCAGACAGGTTGTTCACCATTGTGCCGACAGCCACATGAATAGCTTAATTCGACTAAAACTTGCGCTAACGGAAGACGAACCTACAATAAAACCTTATTTTGAGGAGCGCTGGGCAGAACTGGCTGATACTAAAGAGATGCCTATACCATCCTCATTGAAAATTCTCGACGGTGTTCACGAAAGATGGACGGTTATATTAAAAAACTTATCACACGACGATTACAAACGAGTTTTCATTCATCCAGAACACGGGATAACATGCAGCATTGACGAAAATATTGGTGTTTATGCTTGGCATTGCAATCATCATCTAGCTCACATAACTGAAACCAAAAAGAAACACAATTGGAAATAATCAAAAAAATATAGTATGTAAAAAAAACTAGAACTGCTTGCTAACATTTTGATTAGGAGAGGTTTTTATACAAATGTTTTTTTATAATTCTGCAGCATAGAAAAGTAAGATTCCATGCGTCCGAAACAACAATGTTAAAAATATATCAAATTGATGCACTGAACTGCATGAACAATGGTAAAATGATAAGGATGTAATTAATTTCTGGCACGGGAATCTAAAATAAAGTACTGGTTATCAATTTCTTTAAAGCCTTTTTTTTTGTAGTTCGTACTGCTTGTAAAATGTAAATTAGTAAGGTAAAATGTTTTTAAAAATAACACCATCTTTTATTATCAGCAATAATGTTGCATCAAAGTCTTCCAAAATACTCAAAGTAATCAGTGGGTTACCATCAACCAATAGCATGTCGGCATAGGCTCCTACTTCAAGTACACCTAATTTATTAGGATAAGGGTTTCTCGGGCCGCTCATAGCAAGTAATGTTGCATTGGTTGAGGTTGCCATTTTTAAAATTTCGTAGGGTGTGTACCATTTTAGTAACTTTGACAGATCACCAGCTCTAGATGCTGAATGCGCGGGTTGAAATAAACAATCAGTTCCAAAAGCAGTTTTAATTTTGTACTTCTTTGCCAATAAATAAGCATTTCCAGTCCCACCTGATAAGGTTTGTTGCTTGATTCGATTGGGAGACCCTTCGGCAAAAACACTGACACCATTATCTATAAAAGGTTGAAGGCTTAACCATATATCTTTTTCTGCCATTATTTTTGCAGTAGCCTCATTCATAAGTTGTGCATGATCAATGCAGCGTACGCCTGCGCGAATGGCAGTTTGAATAGCTTTAGGAGTGTAAGCGTGAACGGTTACGTAAGTACCCCAATTGTCTGCAGCATCAACAGCAGCTTTCATTTCAACTTCTGTAAATTCAGATACATCAAGCGGATCATAATTTGAAGAAACACCACCGCCCGCGGCAAGTTTAATTTGCGTTGCCCCTAAACGAAGTTGTTCTCGTGAACGCTTCAAAACTTCATCAGCACCATCTGCAATAATTCCGAAATTAAAACGCTCTGTAAAATCAAGACCAGCAGTTGCTTCACGAGGAACAGAATTAAAGGCAAGAAAATCCCCATGACCGCCAGTTTGTGAAATCATTGCACCCGAAGGATAAATTCTAGGCCCAATCATTAATCCTTTATCTATTGCTTTTTGTAGACCAAATGAAGGACCGGAAAGGTCTCTAAAAGTAGTAAAACCTTGCATCAAATCTCTCTCTGCAGATTTAACAGCTTGAACAGTAATATATTCAATGTCGTTATTCATTAGTTCCATGATATTCAATGATTCCATCATTACATGTGTATGAGCATCAATGAGACCAGGCATTAGAAATTTTCCTTTGCCATCAATTATTTGTGTTGCTTCATTTACATCGGTTAAGATTGGCGTTGTTGAAATCTTACTAATCAGATTACCAATGATGAGAATACTGCCAATGCTGGTTTTTTCATTTTTACCATCAAAAATCTGAACGTTGTTGATTAGAATCGACTGTTGTGCCGTTGAAACTAATGCACACAATAAAAATAGGGCCGTAACGAATGATTTTCTTGTGAAATTGTTTTTCATTTTCATTTTTTTTAATGTTTGTCATAAAAACACGCAACGGACTCAGTCAGCTGTAATTCGCAATATCTTAACCGATAATAGTAAACCTCCTACCCTTATTAAGGTACCTGAAATAGCTCGAAAACCCATAAGAAGAAAAATAAACGAGCAAATAGTTTGAAGATTAAGGAGGAATGTAGTGAAGCAAATTGCGAAATCTATTGACTACATTGTATGAAGCCTAAAAAATCAAAATAAATTAATAAAAGATCAGTAAGAATACAATCCTTTGATTGAAGATTAATTGGCCTTCAAAGCATAGATTATTTAAGTACTGAACAAAAAACATCCTTTTTTATCCTTTCCCTCAGGGTTTTCTTTACAGACCAAGCCGTTAAAGAAAACACAGAAGAGAATGAAGTACCAGCATCAAGTTTGTGAAACTTTAGCTAGGAGCATAACAATTGAAAAATTAAATAAAAATTAAATAATGAGCTGGAGGTTGAGATGAAAAATACCACCATCTCCCCCAACTGGATAAGGAGAAGATAACCCACCAACAGGACTATTGTTCAAATGTATGTATTCTGCATTCACTTTAAAAAGCTGTGATTTCATTGGGAAATAATTCAATCCAAACCGCAACTCCGTTGGATCACCGTAGTCTCCAAAAATTAATGAGCCTCCAGTATAAATTTGAATTTTTTTAGGAACTAACATTCCTGACACTTGCAATTGCATCCCATTATCATTCAACTCATTAAAGGACAATTTGTCGATATCAACCCCTTTTATATTGTTTACTTTTCTCCAGTAATATTCAAGTTCGAGCGAAAGTCCATGATACTTTAGTCCAGCGTCTAAGGAACTCATCTGGTACCTAACTTCACTTATTTTGATCCCCGATCCAAACAAATTAGGTTTAAAAATGGAATTACCATCACTAAGGCGAATGGTAACATTATCAAAAGTATCAGTATTAGGCACCCCTTGCGCATTCTCCCCACTAACGGTATAATGAACGCCCAATCGGGTCGCCAACTTTTGATGATTCTCAAAATCACCAAAATTATCATTTATGCCAAACTCTCCAGTGGTAGGATGCCATATTAAAGCACTTGAAAAAGTGTCTAATTTGTTGTTAAGCTTGCCCGCATTGATCCCTAACTGACTTAGATTGTCGCCCAGCATCAATGAATAACCGATGTGTTTTGAAATAGCACCTTTGGCGAAAACGCCTGAGGTGTAGGATGGCCTAAAAAACTCATCAGCTATTAGTCGATTATCAACTGCCAACCACAATGGAAAATTACCCTCTGTAGATCGGACGCCCGGCAAAGACGCGATACCTGCACCAAGTGTGAAGTGTTTATTAAACGTAAAAGCTATATTTCCAGCAACAACAACCTGCGCGCCTAAACCTTGTAAGGTATTTGAAGTCCACGCATACGTGGTATACCGTAACCTAGGATCTAAAAACCATCCATGGAAAGTGATAATTACTTTGTTTAGTTGTATATCCTCACGCTGATTAACATCACTAGTAGTGCCAAAATAATCCGTAAATGTCGGACTCAACCCTTTTTGATTAAGATAGCGTACCTGACCAAAAAATTTGAAATTCAAATCTCCAAACTTTGTCTTTGCCAATTTAAAACCAATAAAAGGCTTGTATTCTCCAATAGTATCTAACGGTTTTGATTGCGCAAAGCTTAGCTGCACGAAAAATAGAAAAAAAACAATTGTGACCTTGTGTAAAAAAAGAAAAGAGGCGTATGATTTCATTTTAGTGTATTATTTAGTTAAAATTACTCATCAACTTTTGCGGACAGAAACATAGCGGAACTTATATTTTTTTATTCTTGGCTTCCCAAGCTCTTACTTTAATTCTTGCTGCATCAAACAGTCGCTCATAGTTGCCTTTTAACACTTTCTCTTTTGTTTCTGGGGTCAGTTTAGCAAATACAGGAGCATACATATCAACAATTTTAAGATACGATTTTTGATCGGCCGGCGCTACCTCATCGGTTCCCATGATGAAACGGTTTGGATATTTATTCAGCATGGCGGCACACGCTTCAATTGCTTCGGGAGATGAAGTCATATATTTGGCAACCTCAGTCCATGATATGTCGATATTCACGTGATTTAGTTCAGGATTGGAAAGTGCCGAATCTACCATCTCTAATTGATTTTTTACAGGACGAACAACTCTACCCAATCCGCAGTGTGCCCAAATGATAGAAGTGTTCTTGTGTCGTAAAAAGATAGCTTTTAATTGCTGTAAATCCCAATTTTCTTGACCTTCTTTTGGAAACGGCATGTCAATATCATTGTGAAGTATAACTTGCAGCCCTACTTCACCACAAAAATCAAAGATCTTATCTAAAGCAGGATTAATTAATGATGCAATGGGACCAGCTACTTTTGAAGATACGAATTCTTTATGTATCGTAAATTCGCCAATACCTGAAAAAACACCCGGAAAAGTGAGTAGCACTCTCTTAATATGATCCGCAGCATACATGTCTGCAGGGTTAAATCCCGTAATCATAGGATCAAATCGAGCCTGCTGTTCTTTCGTTAGCGATAAAAAAGTGGCCGCTATAAAAGCATCGGTAAAGGAATAATAATACAACGGATCATCACTTGCTAAATAATAGGTGGGGCCAATCTCTCTTGTGTTGGCATAATTCCATGTTTGCTGCAACGGAATCCCGAACAAAGCGACACGGCCTACACGGTCTCCCATTATGTCCAAAAATTTATGAATATCCGTACCTTCTTGAATGTAGTTAGTCAAATGAAAGTGGGAATCGTTCAATTCGTAATTGACAGGCTTCTTCGAAGTGGATTGAGAAAATAAAATAACAGAAAATAATAAAAGAACGGCGCAAAATACATTTTTCATGATTTTTAATTTTAAGGTTATTCAATGGTATGAATTAAAAAAGCAACTAACTATTAGTAAAATGAATAGAGCTGAAAAGCTTTACGCAAAAGCAAAAATCAAGTAACGCGAGGTAAAAAAGGGATAAATATCATTGCAGATAAGCATCGGAAAAAACAAAAAAGACTACAAATTTCTATAGAATATTGCATCGAAATTATATTTAAATGATAATTGTACTTTGGTCACTGCTCCATTGTTCCCCTCCTCAGCAGCTAATCCGAAGAAAGGATCTCCTTGGAAATCATTATTTTGTCGGGAACCATATTGTAATTCTAAACCAACCATACAATTGTTAGTAGGATGGTACAATACATTTCCTATGGCATATTGGCCAGATTTGAAGGCAGTGGCCAGCTGGTTTTCTGCCGTGCGATTATCCTGACGCGAGTAGCCAACGGTTGTGCTTATTTGCGGATTCCAACTATAGGTTATAAAAGACATAAAACTTACTACGGGAATAGGCTCTCCAGTAATTGGTGTTTTGGTATTGTCATATTGCCTTTTAATTCCAAGGTCAGAATCCGCATCATTCATATAATTTTGTATGCCTTGACCGTACACAAAAGCACCACTAAATACAACATTTTTACTAAAATAAAGTTTCGACGTTACATTCAATCCCCAGCCCAAAGTCTCACCAGATAAATCAAATTGATCTTTGTTGTTGTCTGTCCATTTAATATTTTTAAGGATACCAGCTACTTCTACATACCACCATTTACCGGTGTGGCGATATTCTGCTGTAATATCAGGAGAAGGAAATCTAAAGGCAATTCCCTGCAATAATTCGCCATCGTTCCCCGGGTATTTAAATCCCTTTCCATATTGCCCCTGATCACCACTCCCGCCGGGACGTTCTAAAGCAAAAGACAATTTAGTATGCTCACCACGCAGCACCGTGTACCTAATTTGAATATTTCTAAACATAACAATGCCGTTTGGTCCCCAAAAATCAAGAACACTAGGAAAAATATCTCCATCAGCAAATACGCTATTGGTCTGACCAACTCCTAACCTACCGAGCTCAGCAAAAGCATGTCGGAAATGAAAAGTAGTTTGTCCAGCATTAGCGCCATTCCCGAAAAGATCAAATTCAAAATGGGTTTTCAGTTCCCCAAGTCCAGTTACGATGAAATTTTTTATTCCTAGGCGTGTTTGTCTAACTCCCATGTAAACATTCCCCTTAGGGCCAAATTCATTACCATCGTCATTTAAAATTTTTGTTGGCCTAAGAACATCGACCCACAATGGATTCAGTGCCCCAAAATTATAGCCAGCATCAAGCATAATGTAACCATAGATTTCCATTTTTTTAGCGGGGACTTCTGGCTGAGCTAACAGCCGAGAACAGAAAGTAAATGACAATACAACAAGTAAAGTGACGTTAAGTAGTTTATCTTTCATATTTGGTTCTTTCTATTTTGGTGTTAAAGCGGTAAGGACACTGATAAACCTTTTTTTACTCGTGATGAAAATCATTCGTGTAAAAGTTTTTTTGTGTAACTACTGAAGTCATGTACAGGTGAACATATTTAATAGTAAACTTCATCGTCCCTACTGCTTCATTTTCGGTCCACAACAATCTTTTTTTAAGTCAAGAATACCTACATTACCCTACATGTATTTTCATCGATTACGCTTGTCATAAGTCCAAAATTCTCTTCGGACATAAAAATACTCAGTGTAGACAACACCGTTAATGGATAATCTTTTTAAATTTTATTTCAAAAAAAAAAATACAACTTACTGATTATCATAATACTAAAGTAGTTAAATTAATTAACAATGTTGTTGCTTTTTTTAAAATATAAATAAAATTTGTATTTTGCTAATCCTCACTTCCGTTGCAAAAGTCGTTTAAAACCGCATTTTTATCTAAACC
>JBOFUD010000425.1:0-1687 GCA_051652385.1 Flavobacterium sp. | reverse complement strand
CATTAATGTATTTTGATTGCAGAGAAAATGCGCCTTCGAGTGTTCCATTAGTAGGACTTATAAAATTAAATACATTTCTTAAATATCCATTCAGTTTAAAATCAGATTGACTATAATTAGCCAAAAAAGTATTGAAAAGCATTTTGTCTTGATTGAATGTGAAAATACCTTCTCTAATCAATAGTTTTTTTGGAAGATAGGTTGATGCTATTTCAATATTTTTAATTTCTAAAGTTCCTTTATTGTAAAGTTTACCATAGTTTCCTCTTTCGGCATCACTTTGTTTTCCTTTTAATGTTAAATCTGTTTTGATATAGCCGTCAATATCAAGCCCTTTTTGAGAGAAAACCTGATAAATTTTACTGATGTTCAACACACCTTTCGCTTTTACATCATAAGCAAGATCTTTGAAGTTTTCTAAGTTAGCTTCTATCCTAAAGGGCTCTTGTTCAAAAAGTAAGCTAGCGGGCTGTAAATTTACCTTCAAATCATCAAAAGATCCCTTTTGGTTCTTTATCGTGGCCTCGAAATTGATGTTGCTGATTGGATTGGGGTAATAAGGTGTTTGAATAAAACCATTTTTAAGCGCGACAGTAATGTTGGTTATGGGGAAGTTGTTTTTTTCGGCATTGTATATTCCATTCATCGTGCCTTTTCCGGTAAGTAGCCCTTTTACAGTAAAATTTGGAATGCCTAGTGCTTTGTTTAGTTTTTCTAAGTCTATAAAACTGTAGAATTCTCCATTTACCTCCATGTTGTCAACTCCTTTCGAAGACCATTTTGCTTTTAGATATTCTTTTTCAACGTTTAATGAAATGCTATTTACATCCAATTGCAACTGTTTTGGGTCAAGAGAAAGTAATTTTGCTTTAAAATCTAAATTCAGATTAGAAACCGGAAATTTACTTTTATTGTAATTTACAAAACCGTCTTTCACTTTTAAATCTAAATTTAAATCTGGGGCAATTTTTTTCGAGGCGATGTAGTTTCCTTTTAGCGTCAAAAGTAGATCTGTTTTGCCTTTAATGTCAGTCTTTTCGAGCCATGTGATAAATTTTGGAGGAAAGGCATTGATCAAATCATATACTTCGCTATCGGTTGATTTGATAGTAAAATCCATATTGTAGCCATCTTTTAGGAAATCAAATTTACCTTTAAAGTCTACCAATAATTTATTGATGTTTAAGTTGTTTTGCTCAAAAACCAAAGACAAAGAATTTACATTTACCTTGGTTATCAAATCACCATCGATTTTTTTATTCATCAAATAAGGTTCGTTCTCAAAAATGAAGTTCATCTTTGAAACGGAAATATTCGAATACAAATCAAAAACGGAAGCACTTAAATCTCCTTTTCCGATGTAATTAAAATCAAATAAATCCAAATGTATTGCAGTGGATTTATCGTCATAAACAACTTTGCTGTTCAGAATCTCAATTTTATCTAATTGTAAAGTAGTCTCATTCTTATTGATTTTGTTTTTTTCTTTTTCAGGTGTTCCCTTGTAAATATTATAGTTGGCCTGCCCTTCTTTAGTAACTTTTACATTTATATTTGCTTGTGAAATTATGATTCTGTCAATGTCTATTGATTTTCCAAAAAGTAAACTTGATACATCTATTCCGAAAGCAATTTCTTTGGCGGTAACAAAGTTTTCTTTTTCAAAAGGAATGGAGCCTTTTAAATT
>JBOFUD010000424.1:0-1768 GCA_051652385.1 Flavobacterium sp. | reverse complement strand
TGCTCAATACAAGCAAAATAAATACTAAATGGAGGAATAATGCAATCATTTATTACAACTAAAGGTTTGTCTTTATAATTACAATTGACATTGATATAATTACATAAATCGTTGTACTCATGATCAAATCGGAAATAATGTGTATAATACTCTAGTAATAAACTATTTGGTTTTTCAAATAAAAAGACTGTTTCTCCCAAATCAATTTTTACTTTCAAATGATTATAAATCTCCCATCGCTCTGGAAAATAATCTTTATCATTGTCTTTTTCGTTTTTAGCTTTTGTAAAATAATGCAAGGGGCGAACAACAAGACTAGTTGGTTTTTCTCCTAACCAAGCACACCACCAAGAAAAGGTGGAATTACTAATAATAAAATCATCACATAAACTAGCCAATCCTAATTGCTGAATGGCGGTTAAATCATCGGCAAAAAAAACATTTTCAAGAAAAGAGAAGTGAAATTTACAATAATCAACATCATCACTAAGAATCACAAGGTTCCTCTCTCTCCACTCTGGAAAGTTATCTACTAAAGCGTTTATGTAATAGTTAATGGGTAATTGAAAATAATCAGGATGGTCCACAAAATCACCTCTTCTAATGGAAATCAAAATTGTTTTTTTTTCAAAAACAGATTTAAATTTTAATTGTAAATCATTCAAAAAAAATTGTTCAAATTGAAAAAAATATTTAGTTACATCAATATCAAAATATTTTTCGCTTTGGAACCAACCATCTAAGTCATAATTATTATTATCCAAGCGCTTTGGTGTGAAATGAAATGTTTCTTCTTGATAAATTTGAATATTTTCAATGTTAATTTCTAGTAATTTATTTTTAAAAAAAGATTCATAGCTCCACTTTGGAAAACCAAACGTATGATTATTTGATTTCGCAATTCCTATGGTAGAAGCAATCTGAAATAATTGATTTCCTAAATGCCCTTTTTTTTCTAATTTAGAAAATATTATCATCTTTTTAATTTAAAAAAATCGTTCACTATTCTAGCCGTAAACAATCGCGCGCCGGCATCATTCAAGTGACCGCAAGAGGAAAAGTATTTGTCTTCACTTACTACCTTTTCATAATTGTGAATTTCTGGATAGATTTTTTGAACCCTATCAAAATAATCCATGCCTTTGGTGTTCTCACACATAGGCGTCATGACTGCAATAAAACGGATCTTGTTTTGTTTGCAAAGTTGCTTTATTTCTTCGTAGTATTGGTTCTTTTGTAACGGTTTTAAATTGGTTATGTTATTTTTCATATTGGCATTCGGCTTTTCTCCTAAAGGATAATAGCCCTTGTTTTCCATTTGGGAAGTCTTCTTTCCAACAGAGGCAAAAAAAACTTCTCTCAGCCCAATTTTAGCATCAAACTTCACATACCGATAAAAGGGCAGATAATACAACTCGGCAAAATCAGCTTCGTTTTCAAAATGGTTTTTTATGGTTTCAGATTCGTGCAGAAAAGGCAAAAACTTCGCCGAAATTCCTTCCGCTTGATGGTCGTTGGACAAATTCAAATCGGCTTCCAAAATGACATTTTTAATCTGATAGTTACGTTCCAGCATCAATTTCAGCAACAACGAAGCCTCAAACAAATGACCGCCACTCATGCCATAATTGAAGGTTTTCAAACCCTTGGCTTCAAATACGTCAGACACAAAATGATTGTTGGCCCGAGAAGACCCCAGAATAACCACATCGTATTGTTCCGCTTTGGAATTGACAACTTTTTCGATTTTCCCTCTACCAGAAGATTG
>JBOFUD010000423.1:0-5164 GCA_051652385.1 Flavobacterium sp. | reverse complement strand
ATCCTCTTTTATTACTTTTTCAACAGCGGGGTGCTTTTTTACGAGGACTTCCAGCGCATGATTGTCCTCTGCATTCAATTCAAAAAAGCCTTCATTGGCAGCCATTCCGTCAACAAGTCCGGCATACAAAATTTCTCCTTTTCTCAAAACCACCACATGTGAGCATACTTTTTCCACTTCATCCAAAAGATGTGATGCCAATAGTATGGTCGTGCCCAATGCCGCAATTTTTTTGATAATATCACGTATTTGGTGAATACCTTGAGGGTCTAAACCGTTGGTAGGTTCGTCTAAAATCAATATTTCGGGATCGTTGAGCAGGGCTGAAGCTATGGCCAAACGTTGTTTCATACCCAAAGAAAAGGTGCTAAATTTACTGTCTTTTCGTTCGGTAAGACCTACTAAATCTAACTTTTCGCCAATTTTAGTGTAGTTGATGTTTTTTATTTTACAAACTAATTTCAAATTCTGTTCCGCGGTCATGTAGGGATAAAAATTGGGTCTTTCAATGATGGCGCCTACTTTTTTTAGGGCTTCATGTGTTTCTGTTTGACCGTCAAACCATTGGTATTCTCCTGATGAGGCATTGACTACATTAAGGGCAATACCCAAGGTGGTTGACTTTCCGCTTCCGTTCGGCCCTAAAATACCGTAAACATTTCCTTTTTTTATTTCAAAAGAAACATTTTTTAACGCTTGTATTTTGCCATAGCGTTTGTTGAGGTTTTTTATGGTTAGTATCGTTTCCAATTTATTTTGTTTTAGTTTGAGGTAGGACGATTAAAAATGTAATTTGTTACGGTATGCTTTACTTTTTTATGGTTTTCAAGGGAACGTGCTGCTAAACGAGAAAAAGAGAGATTAAAAAACCAGACATGCAAGCGATTTCTCTACGAAATAGCTTAAATTACTTAAATTTGTAAAAAAATATAGATGTATGAGCGAACCATTGATGGTTTTTAAAAAACCAACGTATCCGATCAACAAGCCTTTAATGGAATATCTAGATCGATTTGAACGCATTTCAAAGGTGCCTATTTTTTATGATGATTTGTTACGATTTTCAGGAGCGATCAATGTTTACGACAAAAATAATGTTGATACTTTATGGATTCGAGTGTATTATAATGAGTTTGAAAGAGCAGAAATCGATCTTACATTGATGAAAATATACTCCTTGCTGCATTCAGATGGGAATACCAATATTATCAAATACCTGAATATTGATGCTATTGATTACTGTACTTTTGGCAATTCAAAACCCTTTCGCGTGAAAGTGCGAAATATATTGAATGACAATTACACTCATTTTTACATTAAAAAGGCCGATGCTTCGCGAGTTTATGGTTTAGAATTTGAACATATTTTATCGCCCGATAAAATTAACTTCTTAGTGTATGGCGACACTTTAGTAGAAGAACATATTATGGGAATTCCTGGCGATGTTTTTATGAAAAATCTATTAAAAGAGTGTTCAGAAACAGCCAAAGCCCAAATTGCCAAAGAATTTGTCAAATTTAATGAACGCTGTATGATTCGTTTACTTGGCGATATGCGAGCCTATAATTATGTAATTGTTCCCACTCACGATTTTGATCAAGTGGTGTATCGCATTCGAGCTATCGATTTTGATCAGCAAACCTACGAGGGGAATTTAAAAGTCTATCGTCCGCAATTTTTCAAAGAAAATTATCCTATGGTAATGCTGGTTAAAGATAAATTACAAGAAAGTTCTATCGAACAATACAAATACGAAGAGCGTTCAGCCATGGCTAAGCGCATCAAATCTTATGAAAATAGAATTAAGCGATTGGTTCAAATCATGTCTAATGATCCGGTAGCCCCCATAGATCATGTTAATCGGTTAAAACAAGAATTGTTTGATTATACTCACGATATCAATTTTAAAAATGCTAAATCAATGGGCGGAATCATGACTGCAGCTTTTGATTTTGTGACGCGTAATTTTAAAAATAGTCATACGATTAGCCCTGGATTTTAATTTTTGATACAACTGATTTTACTTTTTTATGAAAAAAGAAAACAATAATGCCTTGCTGTTTATTTTTATTACTGTTCTCATAGACGTTATCGGTTTGGGAATTATCATCCCAATTGTGCCAAAATTGATTGAAAACCTAACGGGACTTGGTATCAGCGAAGCTTCAAAATACGGAGGTTGGCTGATGTTTTCGTATGCCTTCATGCAATTTTTATTTTCTCCCATTTTAGGAGGATTAAGTGATCGTTTTGGTAGACGTCCTATATTGTTGTTATCGCTTTTTGGATTAGGTTTGGATTACATTTTTCATGCCTTTGCACCTTCTATAATTTGGCTTTTTGTGGGACGAATTATTGCCGGAATTATGGGTGCAAGCTTTAGTACAGCAACGGCTTACATTGCCGATATCAGTACGCCAGAAAAAAGAGCTCAAAATTTTGGATTGATTGGTGCTGCTTTTGGGTTAGGATTTATTATTGGGCCAGTAATTGGCGGTATTAGTAGCAAATGGGGTACTAATGTTCCTTTTTTGATTGCAGCGGGACTTACTTTATTGAACGTAGTTTACGGTTATTTTGTGTTGCCTGAATCGTTAACCAAAGCAAATCGTAGAGCTTTTGATTGGAAACGTGCTAATCCTATCAGTTCATTGAAAAATTTAAAAAAATACCCCTTGGTATCGGGTTTGGTCGTTTCATTGGTACTTACTTTTATTGCCTCACATGCCGTACAGTCCAACTGGTCTTTTTACACCATTTATAAATTTAAGTGGACACCTGAGATCGTGGGCTATTCGTTGGCAGTGGTGGGAGTTTTGGTTGCTTTTGTTCAAGGTTTTTTAATTCGGAAGGTCATTCCTCGTTTGGGTCAGGTCAACGCTATTTATTTAGGAATGTCGTTTTCGGCTTTGGGATTATTACTTTTTGGATGCGCAACCAAGAGTTGGATGATGTTTGTTTTTTTGATTCCGTATTGTCTTGGAGGAATTGCGGGACCAAGTATTCAAGGCGTTATTTCGAGTCAAGTACCCGACAACGAGCAGGGCGAATTACAAGGTGCACTAACTAGTTTGATGAGTTTGTGTGGGGTATTTGGACCTTTGCTCATGACCAATTTATTTGCTTTTGCTACCGCAAAAAACAGTCCTGTTGATCTGCCTGGCGCGCCTTTTTTCTTAGCCTCGTTATTGACTCTAGTTAGTTTTTACCTTTCTTATCGAATTTTATCTAAGAAATAATGCGCTAAATCATATGACTAAAATGACAAATTATTTTTCATCTTCAAAAACTTTTAATTTTTGAATTAGCGGTTCATTTAAATAAAAAAGCCGACTTGTACCACACAAGCCGACTTTCTTAAACAAATAAAAACTAAAAAATATTAGAAACAATATGCATTCTCAGTCACTAATTTCGATGCAATGATTTCTCTTAAACTAATTACATTTGGCATGTTGGTGTATTTAGTATAACGACGCAATCCCATCAACATCATGCGTTGTTCGTCACCTTCTGCAAAAGAAGCAATACCTTCTTTTCCTTTTTGAGTGATGATATCAACCGCTTTGTATAAATACAATTGTGCCATTGCGATTTGTTCTTTTACATTGTCTTGTCCATTCGTTTTAGCTAATTTTTCAGTACGTAAAATAGTACTTTCTGCCATGTAAATTTCAATTAAAATATCAGAAGCAGCCATCAATAATTGTTGGTGTGCTTCTAAATCTGGGCCATATTTTTGAACGGCACCACCAGCCACCATTAAGAATGCTTTTTTCAATTTGCCAATCATTTCTTTTTCTTCAGCAAATAATTCAGAATAATCAGGTGTTTCAAAAGAAGGAATTCCCATTAATTCGCCTTGTACTTCAGCAGCAGGACCTAATAAATCAACATGCCCTTTCATGGCTTTTTTGATCAACATACCTACTGATAACATACGGTTGATTTCGTTAGTACCTTCGTAAATACGAGCGATACGAGCATCTCTCCAAGCGCTTTCCATTGGGGTGTCTTCAGAGAATCCCATTCCGCCAAAAATTTGAATTCCTTCATCAGAACAGTTTTGAACGTCTTCGGAGACTGCTACTTTTAAGATTGAACATTCAATAGCATATTCTTCCACTCCTTTTAATTCTGCTTCTTGATGTGTAGAGCCTTCAGCCTCACGCTCAATAATGCGGTCTTCGATGTTTTTTGCAGCACGGTAAGAAGCACTTTCTCCAGCATAGCAAGAGGTTGCCATTTCCGCTAATTTAGCACGAATCGCACCAAATTGTGAAATAGAAGTGTTGAACTGAATTCTTTCATTTGAATATTTTACAGATTCTGTAATCACTCTTCTTTGTGCATCCAAACAAGCCGCTGCTAGCTTGATACGACCTACATTTAAAGCATTCATAGCGATTTTGAAACCGTTTCCTCTTTCCGATAACATGTTCTCTACAGGAACTTTGGTGTCGTTAAAGAAGACCTGACGCGTAGAAGAGGAACGAATTCCTAATTTGTGCTCTTCTTCATTCATAGAAATTCCATTCGCTGGATCGTTTTCTACGATGAAACCTGTAATGTTTTTGTCATCGCCAATTCTAGCGAAAACAATGAAAAGTGAACAAAATCCTGCGTTTGAAATCCACATTTTTTGTCCTGTGATGCTGTAATGTTTTCCGTCTTCTGATAAAACAGCTTTAGTTTTTCCAGAGTTAGCATCAGATCCAGCGCCTGGTTCTGTCAAACAATACGCACCAAACCATTCGCCAGAAGCCAATTTTGGAACGTATTTTAATTTTTGTTCTTCAGAGCCGTATAATGTAATTGGCATTGTTCCAATTCCTGTGTGTGCTCCAAAAGCAGTCGAGAAGGATCCTGTGGCTCCAGATATATAGTCACAAACCAACATAGTCGATACGAAACCCATGCCTAAACCACCGTAAGCCTCAGGAACTGCTACACCAAGTAAACCCAATTCACCAGCTTTACGCATGGTTTCTTCGGTGTAGGCGTAATCTTTTTTCTCAAAACGAGCTTTATGTGCCCATAATTCTTTGTCTACGAACTCTTTTACAGAGTCACGCATCATTAATTGTTCTTCATTGAAATCTGCTGGTGTGAAAATATCTTCACATTTTGTTTCTTTTACGATGAATTGACCACCTCTTGTTTT
>JBOFUD010000422.1:0-1837 GCA_051652385.1 Flavobacterium sp. | reverse complement strand
ACAACTGAGACAGGAGTAAAACAAGTTTTGATTGGTGCTTATTCAAACTTAGCTAATGGATCATTATACGGAGGACGAACACAAATCATGGGAGATCTTTTAGGAGCTAGCGACAACGAAGACAAAGCACATGTTTATTGGTGGGGTACTTTTGCTGGATTTGGAGATATTTATTCAAAAACCATAGTCAACGATAACACTTTTGCTGAAGATTTATACAGAGAAAGCTACGATGTGATTAACGCAACTAATATGGTAATTGAGAACGCAGATAAAATCAATGACGCTAGCGATAGAAAAAAGGTAATTGCTGAAGCAAAATTTATTCAAGCGTTAGTATATTTCGATTTGGTACGTTTCTTTGCATTGCCATATGAAAATGGAAAAACCAATACACAATTAGGCGTTGTCATTAGACCAAAAGCAATTTACAACTATCTTGGAGTTGACCTATCAGCAGAAAGAAATACTGTTGAAGAAGTATACACTTTAGTAGTTAATAATTTAAAATCAGCCGTTACAGATTTACCTAGTACAAATGGAATTTTTGCCAACAAATATGCTGCCGAGTCTTTATTGGCTAGAGTGTATTTACAACAACAAAAATATCCTGAGGCTTTAGCAAGCGCTACTAATGTAATTAGCAGTGGCAATTATAATTTATCTGTAAATTTAACTACAGCATATAACCATGCTACCGACCAAGCCGAAGACATTTTCGCTATTCAAATTACCAAACAAAACGGAGATAATCAAATCAATAATTTATATGCTTCAACTCAAAATGGTGGAAGAGGTGGTGATATTTCTGTAGGGCCTGGTTATTTTGATTTGTTCATCGATACTAAAGATCAAAGACAAAATTTTAATTACGAAAATAGCGCGGGAGATATTTTAACTTCAAAATATACGGACCAATTTGCTAATGTTAATGTTATACGTTTTGCTGAATTGTTATTAATTCGTGCAGAAGCTAATCTTCGCTTGAATTCAGCTATTGGAGATACTCCTGCAAACGACATTAACAAAATTCGTACTCGTGCTGGAGCTACAGCTATAACAACTCCTACACTAAAGGATGTATTGATAGAAAGAAAATTAGAATTAGCATTTGAAGGATTCTGGATTCATGATGTTAAAAGAAATAAAGAGAATGTTATTGGTCAATCCAAAACATACCTTTATAATGATCCACGTTTAGTATTCCCAATTCCATTAAGAGAATTGAATACAAACAAAAAAATCACTCAAAATCCTGGGTATTAACCCACTCATGATATAGCACAATTAAACCACTCCAACATTCGGAGTGGTTTTTTTTGATTTACACTCAATAAAATACCAACATTTACTTGAGCCCAAAAAAAAGACTTAAAATCAAAACGATTTTAAGTCTTTTCAACTAAATCAACATATATAAAAAAAACTAATTACTCAATGGGTAATAACAAAGTTGAAGTAACCGCTTCAAGCACCTGAAATGCCGTCTCTGCCATCTTGTTTCCTTTGGTATCTAACAATGGATTGACTTCAACTATTTCTATACAAACTACTTTTTTGGTTTTGATAATCTGATCTATGATAGCAATTACCTCATATTGATCAAATCCTTTGGCTACTGGCGTTCCTGTTCCGTAAGAAATTAAATCACAATCCATCGAATCTACATCAAAAGAAACATAAAGAACGTCACAATGCGACAAGCGAACTAATGCCTCGGCAACACAATTTTCTAAACCTCGGTATCGTACTTCGGCTACTTTGTAATTGCGTATCGACAAACGTTCTATTTGCAAATCTTCGGCTTCTTCGGTATCACGAACACCAAAATAAACCA
>JBOFUD010000421.1:0-4220 GCA_051652385.1 Flavobacterium sp. | reverse complement strand
GTTTTGGGTATCATTAATGATTTGACAGCAGCGATACGAAAAAATAATTTGATCGAAATTAAGCAACTTTTGGCGCAATTAGGAAAAACGCCTTTTATTCAAAATGAAAAGCCAAATCCGTACGATGAAGCAATAAGTTTGATTTGGTATCTTGAGAATGTTTTTTATGACACCTCGGGTGAAATGGTGCATTACCTAGAGAAAAATGTATTTGATGGGAAAACAATTCAAAATCCATTGATAAAATTAGGATTTTGGCCCGGTGGTGATCGCGATGGAAACCCCTTTGTGACTACAGATATTACTTTAAAAGTTGCCGAGAGGTTGAGAACTTCAATTTTAAAATGCTATTATTTTGAAATTAGAAGTTTGAAACGAAAACTAACTTTTTCTGGGGTTGATATTTTGATTTCTGAATTGGAGCAAAAGCTATACCGTTCTGTTTTTTACTCAAAAGGAGATATTTATATTACTTTAGAGGAGTTTAAAGCGCAATTATGCAAAATAAAAGCAATTATTATTGAGCAACATCAATCTTTGTATTTGGATGCGATTGAAGCGCTTTTGATTCGAGTTAATTTATTTGGATTTCATTTCGCAACGCTTGATATCAGGCAAAATAGTAAGATTCATAACGCAGTTTTTAAGGATGTAGTTGCCTTTTGTTTGGATCAAAACACCACTATTTTTCCAAAAAATTATTTTGATTTATCTGAAAGTGATAAAATTGATGTGTTGTCTCATGTCAGTGGCGATTTAGATCCTACCGTTTTTGAAAACGATTTGACTCGACTAACGTTAGAATCGATCAAAGCTATCAAAACGATTCAGGCGAATAATGGCGAGTTTGGAGCCAATCGTTACATTATAAGTAACAATGAAAGTGCCCTAAATGTCATGGAGACGTTTGCTTTAATCCAATTATGCAATTGGGAAAAGGCTGCGCTTGACATTATTCCGTTGTTTGAATCGGTTGATGATTTGCAGCACGCCCATGAAATCATGGAAAAACTCTATACCAATCCTAGGTATGCCGACCATTTGCAGAGAAGAGGCAATAAGCAAACAATAATGTTAGGTTTTTCTGACGGAACTAAAGACGGGGGGTATTTAATGGCAAATTGGAGCATCTATAAAGCAAAAGTTGCGCTTTCTGAAATTTCTAGAAAATATAATGTGCAAGCGGTGTTTTTTGACGGACGTGGCGGTCCTCCGGCGCGTGGCGGTGGAAAAACACATCAATTTTATGCTTCCTTAGGCTCAAAAATTGAAAACAGAGAGATACAAATTACGGTTCAGGGGCAGACTATTAGTTCAAATTTTGGAACCCTGGATTCTTGCCGATACAATCTTGAAAACCTATTAAGTGCCGGTGTTACCAATCAGGTATTTAGCAAAACTAAAAATATTTTATCCGATAGTGAAATCGAAATTTTGGATAGGTTGGCTGATTTAGGATATGATAAATACTTGCGTTTTAAGAATCACCCTCAATTTATCCCTTATTTAGAGAAAATGAGTACTTTGAAGTATTATGCAAAAACTAATATTGGTAGTCGTCCATCTAAACGAAGCACATCAGAACAATTGGATTTTAGCGATTTAAGAGCAATTCCTTTTGTCGGTTCTTGGAGTCAGTTGAAGCAAAATGTACCCGGATTTTTTGGCGTTGGAACGGCTTTAAAATATTTTGAGGATAATAATGAATGGGATAAGGTGCAGGACTTATATAAAAATTCATTGTTCGTGAAAACACTACTCGAGAACAGCATGATGTCCTTGGCAAAATCATTTTTTCCATTAACCGCTTACATGAGGAAAGATCCTGTTTTTGGAGAATTTTGGCAAATTATTTATGATGAATTTTTAGAAACAAAACGTTTGTTATTGAAAATTGCAGGTCATAGCGAACTTATGGAGAACTATCCTGATGGTAAAGCTTCCATAGCAATGAGAGAGCGTATTGTATTACCATTGTTAACGATACAGCAATATGCTTTGTCTAGAATTAATGAGTTAAACAAGGAGGTAAGTCCCGATGAGGCCCTTGTAAAAGTGTACGAAAAAATAGTTACACGGTCGCTTTTTGGAAACACTAACGCGAGTAGAAACTCCGCATAAATACAACGCTATGAATTCAAATCAATTACCCGTAAACGAATATTCCAAATTTCAAGCGACTTATATTGCTGCACTATCGAATGTTGAATTGTTGGAAGAATTAGAGATTTCGTTGCATGATTTTATCCGATTTGTTCAAAATATTCCCATGGATAAATTTGATTATCGCTACGAAGAAGGAAAATGGACGATCAAAGATATTATTCAACACATCATTGATGCAGAAAGGATTTTTAGTTATCGTGCCTTACGTTTTTCTAGAAATGATGCTACACCACTGCCTGGTTTTGAAGAAAATGACTATGCCAATAGTACTCATGCAAACCACAGGAGTATTCAGGATTTGTTGACGGAGCTCTCGGCGGTGCGACAAGCTACTCTGTTGCTTTTTAAAAGTTTTAGTCATGAACAGCTCCTGAAAATTGGTGTGTCATCAGGTGGTGAAGTATCGGTTCGTGCTATCGGATTTATCATCATTGGCCATCAAAAACACCATCAAAAAGTGTTTGAAGAGCGCTACTTGTAATTCATGAAATAATAGTAATTATTCCGAAAAGGCAAAATGTTAAAAGAAGTTTATGATTCCAAATAGAGGAATTATAAACTTCTTTCTAATTGATTTTAATTTACTTTTTTGACTCTTTCTCCACTACTGCTAAACCAATTCTAATCGTGTCATAAGGCATTTGTTCTTTGAAATAGTCAAAATATGGTTTAAGTGCATTGGGAGACTCTAATTTTAATTTTGCCTCTTTTATTGCGGTAATCTCCTCATTGTTTATGTAGGTACTGATATCTATGGAATGCCCATCAGCATACAATTTGGCCAAATGCGAGATTATTGTTCCTACGCCTAAATTTCTTTTAACTGCAACTTCTTCGGCTGTCAAACCAGACTGCAATAATACAAGAGTTTCTTTATAAGTACTTCCTTCTTTTTTGATTTTTTCTTGTTTATTGTTTATAAATTCAATGATGGCTTTGATGAACACTTCGCCATATTTTTCTAGTTTTACTTTTCCAACTCCATCAATCGCCAAAAATTCTTGATCGCTCATAGGTCTTTCGGTTTCCAATTGTTTTAATGTGGCGTCGTTAAAAATCACATAAGCGGGTACTCCTTCCTCTTTCGCTAAATCAGATCGTAATTTTCGTAAAATTTCAAAAAGTGAATTTGCAGCAGTCTTGCTAACTCTCTCTTTACTTTCGGACTTAGTTTTATCTATTTTCAGAACAGTAGTTAATTGCACTTTTTCACCTTCAAATAAAACTTTTTTGGCGAAAGAAGTCAATCGAATTTTGTTTTGTTGATGAAAAGCGATTTCGCAATACCCTAAATTGATCAGTTGAATGAGGTATTGATTCCAATCGTACCAGGAAATATCCGCACCAATGCCATACGTTTTTAGATGTTGGTATTCTTTTTCATAGATAGAAGCATTTTTTGAACCTCTCAAAAAGTCAACAATAACCGGTAAGGCTTCAGTTTCTTTTAATCGTGACACTGCCGAAAGTGCTTTTTGTGCAATGATCGTTCCATCAAAAAATGCTGGTGGATTTTTACAAATATCGCAATTGCCGCAATTTTCGGTTACTAATTCACCAAAATAAGAAAGTAAAATTTTACGTCTACAACTCAAGGCGTCTGCATACTGCTTCATTCGTTCTAATTTGGCCAATTGAACTTCAGCATTCGATCCTTCAGAGGCAAATTTTTGAAGCTGAATCATGTCACCATAACTTTCGAATAGTACGGTTTCTGAAGGCAAGCCATCTCTGCCGGCACGCCCAATTTCTTGGTAATATCCCTCTATGTTTTTTGGTAAATTATAATGAATAACCCATCGAACATTCGATTTGTCAATGCCCATTCCAAAGGCAATTGTGGCGCAAACCACTTGGCAATCGTCGTTAATAAACGCGTCTTGTACTTTAGATCGCGTGTTGTTGTCTAGACCAGCATGATAGGCATGGGCTTTGATTCCTGTTTTTTGAAGTTTTTCTGAGAGTTCTTCGGTGGTTTTTCGACTTAAACAATAAATAATTCCACATTCATTGGGTTTATCTTCTATAAAAGTGATAATTTGTTTCACTCTGTC
>JBOFUD010000420.1:0-1962 GCA_051652385.1 Flavobacterium sp. | reverse complement strand
CAGGTTTACTGGGACTGGCATCATTTTCAAAAGAAGCTATTTGTAGATTCAATACATAAGCTCCGTCTGTGACTTCATCGGGTACATAAATCATTTCGGTTATGGTGCAATTCAGTCTCGCATCAACATTCAAATTCTGAGTATCTTTTACATTCCAAAATGCTTTGTGCGCCAACAACATTCCGTCATCTTTCTCTTTATCCACACTTGGCAAATCGATTAACAAATGCTTTATCCCGCTTTCGCGAATAAAACGCGCAGCCTCTTCTGCCAAATAAGGCGGGTTGGTATTGGAATAATTTAGATGCTTTTTTTGTTTAAAATTGGGCAAAGTTCTAATTACTACCGCTTCAAAAGGAATACCCGATTGTAATGTCACCTCGAGCGCAGTCGAGAGGCTATTTAATGAAATGACTAAATCTTCTCCCTGCACTTCTGGAACCACAGAAATCAATTCGGCTCGAAAGAAAAATTGTTGCAAACATTGATTCACGCTGTAAAATTCACGTGTAATATGTCCCAAACATTCGGTATGCGTGCCGTGTCCGTGAGGATTGAAAAAGATATTATTAAAATTAGTAGCTGATTTTCCCTCAGATACTTTCCCAATCCAGTCGCCAAAAACTACTGGTTCAATGATGGGTTTTTCAATATACCACGCAATGGGATTTTCATCGGTATTGGTCAAAGGAATCGAAATATCAATAGGTTTTGATAGGTCGATTGAATATTCGTTGTTGATGTTTGCTATCATATTTTTAACCGCAAGGTTCGCAAAGTTTTACGCAAAGTTCGCAAAGAAAACACTTATTTAAAGATTATTTGCTACTCTTTTAATTCCGTTTTTGATTAATACAACATTAAAATTTATAAGCAATCCTAATTTACAATTCGTTAATTTCAAATAAGTTAGTAATTGAGCAAAATGAACTTCATTTAAGGCGTCCACTGATTTTATTTCTAGTATTAATTTATCTTCAACTACTATATCAATGCGATACCCAACATCTAATTTAACTTCTTCATAAATCAAAGGCAATGGTTTCTGTTTTTGAACGGCTAATCCTGATTTTTTTAATTCATAGAACAAACATTCTTCATAAGCACTTTCCAAAAGTCCTGGGCCTAACGTTTGATGGACTTTTAATGCACAATCAAAAACAACTCTTGATAATTCGTTTTCAGTCATAATTTAGTTATTGTGATTTTTTAACAGCAAAGAGCGCAAAGAATTGCGCAAAGGCCGCTAAGCTTTGTCTTTGTTGTTTTTAAAATAAATGTAAGAAAAAATTTTAATCCTTGCGAAGCTAGCGGTTAAACTCATTCAAATTTAAACAAATGGTCTTCAATATTAATTTACCTTAAAAAACCCTTGCGAACCTTGCGTAACCCTTTGCGTTCTTTGCGGTTAAGCCCATTCACATTTAAACACATCTTCAATAATATAATTTTCCAAAAAAATCCTTGCGAACCATGCGTAACCCTTTGCGCTCTTTGCGGTTAAACCTCCGAATTTATATAAAACAAATCACTCGCTATTCCATCCGTCAAGAATTTTCCTTTTGGAGTTGGTTTCAAAACATTATTATCAATAAAAAGCAACTCATCCTTTAGGAATTTCTGAGCATGTTGCTGCAAATAATCTAAATATTTCAATCCAAAATCAGCTTCAATTCGATTCAAATCTACTCCCCAAATTGTTCGCAATCCTGTCATAATGCATTCGTTATAACGGTCGGCTATCGTTAAAACTTCCATTTCGCTAGGCAATTGATCTTGTTGAATCGCTTTCAAATACAAAGAATTATTCGAAACATTCCAGCTTCTCGAAATCCCATCGTAACTGTGCGCCGAAGGACCAATCCCGATGTATTTTTTCCCCAACCAATACGCCGAATTGTTTTTGGAAAAATACGTTTCTTTCCCAAAATTAGACAACTCATAATGTATAAAACCATTTTT
>JBOFUD010000419.1:0-3322 GCA_051652385.1 Flavobacterium sp. | reverse complement strand
AAAAGTTTAACCGCGAAGTTTTGTGAGGAGGGATGGGAACGAATATTGAAATTACAATTTTTTAAATTCCAAAATCCAAAAATGGTTAACCGCAAGGACGCTAAGGCGCTAAGTGTGGTTTTTGTTGCCACGAAGGCACGAATTATTTTTGAAAAGATAGTAGGGAAAGAGCCGCGGATGGGTGCGGATGAAGCGGATGGTCGCGGATTTTATATTGAAAGTGACCGCAAATTACTTCGTCTGTTCACTGTCGCTCGAGTCGCAAATTTTTTGAATTGTTCTGGTGAGAGGGAAAGTCATGGATGTGCGATTTTATTTAACCACATAGAATCAACATAGGATTACAGTGTTATAAAGAAGGCATAGACGTTTTACTATTCACATAGCTTAGTTTGTGTGGAATGGGCCGCGGATATGAAAATTCCAAATTTTTAAATTCCAAATTCCAAAAATGGTTAACCGCAAGGATGCTAAGAAGGAAATTCCAATGGTTTAGATTCCAAATTCGAATGAAGGGTTTGACTGTTTAATCGGTTAACTGTTTAATCGCAAAGGGTGCAAAACTCTCTCGAGGTGGCCGGAGGAGGGAAATCAAAAGGTTTTCGGTTTTCGGTTGTCTGTTTTCTGTTTTCTGTTGTCGGTTATCAGTTTTCGGTAGGGTAACGCGAGATGTTCTCGAAACACGAATCGTCGGTTCGAGTGATTTTCAGAAAATGCGGTAGCTTTTTTTGAAAATTGTATCGAGGGCGGGTGGGTTCTCGATACATTTTCTATACAATTGCTATCGCATTGCACAGAAAACACTCGAACTGTTCTCGATACACATTAAATAGCTATCGCAATTTAATGCACTCGAACTGACGGTAGGGGAACTTTAGATGATCTCGTAAGCACAAGCGTCACTTCGAGTGTTTTTTAGCCTTGACAAATCAATTTATTTTAATTAAATAGTGTAGGCTTAAAAATGTATCGAGAAGCCGATACGCATTAAATAGTCAACAAACGAATTAATTCAATTGTTGGGAATGAGTTTGGGGAAGCCCGCCAAATTTGGAATTGGTCTCCCAATGTGATACGATCATTTGCAAAAGTAGGCGACGTTTTGCCTTTGCTTTTGAATTCAGAACCCTTGCAGAAATTAACCGAGAGTTATGTGGTGCATGAGGAGAAGATAGTGGAGGCGATTGGGAAACCGTTGCCTGTTTCGGCTAGTGATGGGTTGAGGAGGACGTTTGAGTCGTTTGAAAAGTGATTTTATTGGAGTGAAACTATGAAAAGGTTTGGTGGGCCAAGTGGATTCAACCTTTTTTGGATTATCTTTATTTAAGATTTAGAAAAAATTTAGGCATGACACAAAAGCAAGCATTGCAACTATTTGAGGACAAAAAAGTACGAACCCTTTGGGATGGTGATCAAGAAAAATGGTATTTTTCTGTAATAGACATAATAGAGGTGTTAACGGACAGCACGATTCCAAAAAGATATTGGTCGGATTTAAAAAAGAAACTTACTAAAGAAGGAAGTCAGTTGTACGATACTATCGTACAACTGAAAATGCAATCTGCGGATGGGAAATATTATAAAACAGATGTTGCGGATACGGAACAACTTTTTAGGTTGATTCAGTCTATTCCATCACCTAAGGCCGAACCTTTCAAGCTTTGGTTAGCGCAAATTGCTTCGGAACGACTCGACGAAATGCAGGATCCTGAACTTTCTATCGATAGAGCTTTGGAGCGTTACTTGCAATTGGGCTATTCCGAAAATTGGATTAACCAACGTTTGAAAAGCATTGAAATCCGGAAGGAATTAACCGATGAGTGGAAGAGTAGAGGATTGAAAGAAGGGATGCAATTTGCAACACTAACAGATATCATTACAAAAGCGTGGTCGGATAAAACCACTAAAGAATATAAAGTATTAAAAGGATTGAAGAAGGAAAACCTCCGTGACAACATGACGAATACCGAATTGATTTTGAACATGCTTGCCGAGGCATCGACCAAAGATATTTCTCAAGCGGTACATCCGGAAACTTTCGAAGATAGTAAAAAAGTCGCCGAACAAGGCGGTAATGTTGCAAAAGTCGCCCTGAAAGAATTGGAAGCCAAAACGGGAAAAAAAGTGGTTTCAGAATTGAACGCAAAAACGCTTGAGCAGAAAAAAATAGAATAAATGAAAATCGAAATCACACTGACGCTTCAGGCTTTGTCGGCAACAGTTTTTATGAATACTTGAAAACACCGAGTTAGCCCAATTGTTGGGAACTAGTCTGAGGAAAAAAAAGTAGCATCTTGAACTTGTTGCAAAATGTGATGAGCTGTATTGCTAGACTAGGAGATCATTTGCATTTACCATTAAATACAGAGCGATTACAAAAGCTAACCGAGAATTATGTGCTGAGTAACGAGAAGATTGTTAGAGCGATTGGTAAATCATTGCCAGTATCAGTAGAGGAAGGACTGATTAGGACTTTTGAGTTGTTTAAAAAGTGGTTTTATTGGAATGAAATCCTTTAAAGTGTCTTTTTTTATGGAATGAAATCCTAAAAATTTGTATTTTTTGAATTCTAAATAAGACATAATGATACAGCGTACTTTAGAAAAGACTGTTTTGTTAAGAATTTTCAGAAAAACGCCATCTTAATTTTAGGCCCGAGACAGGTAGGGAAAACAACTTTGTTGAAGGGTTTGTTTTCAAATCAGGCAGATGTGCTTTGGTTGAATGGAGATGAAATAGAGGTTCAAAATTTATTTTCTTCTATTTCTTCGGATAGATTTCGAGCAATTATAGGTAAAAAAAAGATAGTTATCTTTAATGAAGCTCAAAGAATTCCTGAAATTGGTTTGCGTATGAAATTAATCACGGACTTCATTCCAGAAGTACAATTAATTGCAACAGGAAGTTCTTCTTTTGAATTAGCAAATAAAGTAAATGAGCCTTTGACAGCTAGAAAATGGGAATACAAAATGTTTTCCCTTTCGTTTTCCGAAATGGTAGCACATCATGGCTTGTTGGAGGAAAAAAGAATGCAGTCTCATAGGTTGGTATATGGATATTATCCAGACGTTGTAAATAGTATAGGGGAAGAAAAAGAGCTTTTGAAACAACTTTCGGATAGTTATTTGTATAAAGATGTATTGATGTTGGAGCAAATAAAAAAACCAGAAAAATTGGTCAAACTGCTACAAGCATTGGCAATGCAAGTGGGTTCTCAGGTATCCTATAATGAATTGGGAAGATTATGTGGATTGGATTATAAAACGGTAGAAAAGTACATCACTGTGCTAGAGCAGACTTTTGTTGTTTTTAAATTGAGTTC
>JBOFUD010000418.1:0-2584 GCA_051652385.1 Flavobacterium sp. | reverse complement strand
ACTATATCCCCTGTCAGTTCGAGCGCAGTCGAGAACCATTACAAAATATAAAATAATAATAAATCCTTAAAAACAGTCACTTCCTGTCAGTTCGAGCGCAGTCGAGAATCATTACCTCAGATTTCTAATGCGGAAGCTGCTGTTTTTTAATACTTCGTCCTGTCAGTTCGAGCGCAGTCGAGAACCATTGCTACCTATTTTTAATGCAGAAGCTGTGGTTTTTTTAATACTTCGCCCTGTCAGTTCGAGCGCAGTCGAGAACCATTGCCATATTTTTCTATTGCAGAAGCAGTAGTTGTCCCATTTTTTTTAAAAATACTTCGTCCTGTCAGTTCGAGCGCAGTCGAGAACCCTTTCCTCATGTTTACAGTGAATAATCCTAGCTAACTCTTTTGTCAATCAGTACAATTTGTATTAAGATGTGAGTGCCTCGTCATCAAAGTGCGACCTCTTTCTGCAAATCAGGGTTGAAATTCTAGGGCACACTTTTGTCAATCTGTGTAATCTGTAGGTAAAGAAGTGAGCACCTTGCGACTAAAGATGCTCACTTCCTTGAAATGAAGGTTGGAATTTTATTTGAAATACGAAAATGTTTCGTTATTTTCTATTTTTAATAAGGTTTCATAAATCAATTGAATGACGTGTTCCACATCACTGCGATGCACCATCTCTACTGTGGTGTGCATATAGCGAAGCGGTAAGGAAATTAAGGCCGAGGCAACGCCGCCGTTACTGTAAGCAAAAGCATCGGTATCGGTTCCTGTTACTCGTGAAGAAGCCAAACGCTGAAACGGAATCCCTTTTTCGGAAGCGGTATCCAAGATCAATTCTCTCAGGTTGTTTTGAACCGCTGGAGCATATGTAATCACGGGACCTTGTCCAATTTTAGTTTCACCTTCAATTTTCTTGTCAATCATTGGCGTGGTCGAGTCATGACAAACATCGGTCACGATCGCCACATGGGGTTTGATGGTTTGAGTAATCATTTCCGCACCTCTCAATCCCACTTCTTCCTGAACCGCATTGGTAATATACAAACCAAACGGTAGTTGTTTCTTGTTTTCATGCAGTAATCGAGCCACTTCGGCAATCATAAATCCACCCATCCTGTTATCGATTGCACGACAAACAAATTTGTTCTCGTTCAGGATCATAAATTCATCAGGATAGGTAATAACGCAGCCCACGTGGACTCCTAGTTTTTCGACTTCTTCTTTGGTTTCACAACCCAAATCAATAAAAATAGTACTTGTTTTGGGGTTTTCTTCCTTGTCTCTGTTGCGAGTATGGATGGCTGGCCAACCAAATACGCCTTTTACAATGCCCTTTTTGGTGTGTATGTTTACCCGTTTTGATGGCGCAATTTGATGATCTGAACCACCATTTCGAATCACATAAATCAATCCGTCCTCTGTGATATAATTGACGTACCAAGCAATTTCGTCAGCATGACCTTCTATTACGACTTTAAAAGGAGCGTCTGGATTGATAATCCCAACAGCCGTTCCGTAAGTGTCCGTGATGAAAGTATCAACATAGGGACGCAAATAGTCCATCCAAATTTTCTGACCCTCAGACTCGTAGCCTGTAGGAGAGGCGTTGTTTAAATATTTTTCTAAAAAAACCAGCGATCCGGCGTTTAAAAGCGAAGGTGTGCTCATAATTATTATTTTTTGCTAAATTATAAATTTGGCATTAGACTTGCATATAATTTTTTAATTTTGAATCATAAATTTTATCCATGAACCGAATTGCCATTTTTTTGTTTTTTCTATTTTGTTTTTTTAAAATGCAAGCGCAAGTTATTCCTGCTCAAGTCCAAAAAGAGGCGCTTGATCTCACTGAAAATGATAGTATTCTGAGTGATACGATTTTACTTCCCGAAATAATTATCAGTAAAGAAATATTGAGTCTCGAGGATAAAAAAGAATTTCTGATCCTTCAAAACCGAGTGTACAAGACTTATCCTTACGCCAAATTTGCTTCTGAACGACTTGTGGCGCTTCAAAAGGGAATGTCTAATCTAAAAACAAACAAAGAAAAAAAGAAGTATTTCAAAATTGTAGAAGACTATTTGACCAATGAGTTTGAAGCGAAGCTGAAAAAGCTATCCCGAAAACAAGGGCAAATTCTGGTAAAACTAATGTATCGTCAAACAGGCATCACTACGTATGAATTAGTGTCCGATTTAAAAAGTGGCTGGAAAGCTTTTTGGGCCAACACCACCGCCCGTGTTTTTGATATCAATTTAAAAACAAAATACCAACCCTATGAAGTCAACGAGGATTTTTTAATAGAAACCATCCTAGTACGCGCTTTCGATTCAGGCCGACTTCAAAATCAACCCCCAGCCCAACCCATCAATTACGAGGAGTTGAACGACTTTTGGCATACCAAAGCCAGTACAACTAAATAATTTTTAAACGATCCTATATATAGGGCTTGTTTCTTTGCTCAGGAGCTATTTCCGGCTGTCCGCTGTATCTTGCTGTGCGAACGTCGCCCAGCAAGGATGCCGCTTCCATCCGGGCTAGGGCAGTTGGGGGCTAAAAACGTTTAGTACGCTTCCTTATATAGTAGCAAC
>JBOFUD010000417.1:0-6084 GCA_051652385.1 Flavobacterium sp. | reverse complement strand
CACTATGTTGACCCATCTTGGATCGGTTGGTAATTGTAATCGCAGTACGCCCATTTTATTATTGGATTTATAGGTTGTTTTGAAAGAGGGGTTCACGGGATGGTTTAAAATTGTTTAACCGTTGAATTGTTGAATTGTTGAATCGTTGAATTGTTTAACCGTTGAATTGTTTAACCGTTGAATTGTTTAATTGTTTAAAGGTTGAATCGTTTAAAGAGTTTAATCGTTTAATTGTTTAAAGAGTTTAATTGTTTAAAGGTTTGAAAGTTTAATGGTTTAATTGTTTGAGGGGTTTACAATGAAACAACAGTTATAAAAAAAGTTTAAAGTTTTGAAATGCTTTTAAACATCAACAAAACTTTAAACTTTAGATTCTTTACCGTTTATACAACTACTTAGTATACAAAAATAGCTCTTTCGCTCATCATTTCATTGACTTGCGCGGCTACTTCTTCGATCACGTCTTCGTTGGTATGATTGGATAAAACGGCATCAATCATGGCTACAATCGTTTCCATGTCTTCTTCTACCAAACCACGAGTTGTAATTGCGGCCGTTCCTACTCGGATTCCTGAGGTAACGAATGGTGATTTATCGTCAAAAGGAACCATGTTTTTGTTTACTGTAATTTCGGCTTTTACCAATGCATTTTCAGCATCTTTACCCGAAATGTTTTTATTTCTTAAATCGATCAACATCATGTGGTTGTCGGTCCCTCCCGATATGATTTCGTATCCTCTTGCTACAAATGCTTCGGCCATCGCTTTGGCATTTTTTTGCAATTGCATAGCATACGTGAAAAATTCATCTTGTAAGGCTTCTCCAAAGGCAACGGCTTTAGCTGCAATAATGTGCATTAAAGGTCCTCCTTGATTTCCAGGAAACACCGCTAAATCTAATAGGCTAGACATCATTCTGATTTCCCCTTTAGGCGTTTTGTGTCCCCAAGGATTTTCAAAATCTTTCCCCATCATGATCAAACCTCCACGTGGTCCACGAAGTGTTTTGTGTGTTGTTGTTGTTACAATATGGCAATGCGGAATCGGATCGTTCATCAATCCTTTGGCAATAAGGCCTGCAGGATGCGAAATATCAGCCATCAAAATAGCGCCTACACTGTCGGCAATGGCTCTAAAACGGGCAAAATCCATATCACGCGAGTAGGCAGAAGCACCGGCTATGATTAATTTAGGCTGCTCTTTGGTGGCAATTTCTTGAATTTTGTCATAATCCAAACGTCCTGTTGTAGCATCCACCCCATAAAAAACAGGCTTGTATAACCTTCCCGAGAAATTCACTGGAGAACCATGGGTTAAGTGGCCACCATGTGATAAATCAAACCCTAAAATAGTATCTCCGGGTTGCAAGCAAGCATGGTACACGGCGGTATTGGCTTGAGAACCAGAATGCGGTTGAACATTGGCATACACCGCGCCAAATAAAGCTTTGGCTCTATCGATCGCAATTTGTTCTACTACATCTACCACTTCACAGCCTCCATAATATCTTTTTCCAGGATATCCTTCCGCATATTTATTGGTTAATACCGAACCTGCTGCTTCCAAAACTTCATCACTTACGAAGTTTTCTGAGGCAATTAGCTCTAATCCATGTATTTGTCTTTCTTGTTCTTCAAGAATAAGGTCAAAAATTTGTTCGTCGCGTTGCATTTTTTTGTTTTTCGTTAATTATGACGCAAAAATACAAAAAAACGTTTGGTTACAATTTAGATTATAATATATTTGGTGTGTAATTTTCAACAAAATAATTAACATCGTATGCCAATAACAGCAAATAACCCCCACAGAAAATCATGGCTAGAAGTACCTTTAGATTCTGATTTTCCTATTCAAAACATCCCTTTCGGTGTCTTTCTTACCAAAGAAAATATAGTGACTGTTGGTACACGTATTGGTGAATTTGCCATTGATTTAGGCGCTTTACAACAACTCAATTATTTTGAAGGCATTGAACTCACCGATGACATGTTCATGCAAGATACCTTAAATGACTTTATTTCTGATGGAAAAAAAACATGGCGGTTGGTGCGTAATAGAATTGCCGAACTATTTGATGCCTCCAATCCAAAATTAAGAGATAATGAGCAACACAAAGACATTGTCATCTTTAAGGTGGCAGATGTCGAAATGCAGCTTCCCGTTTTAATTGGGGATTACACTGATTTCTATTCCAGTAAAGAGCACGCCACCAATGTAGGCAAAATGTTTCGCGATCCCGAAAACGCTTTGCTGCCCAATTGGCTGCACATTCCGGTAGGGTATCACGGCCGAAGCTCTACCATTATACCTTCAGGAATTCCCGTTCATCGCCCTATGGGACAAACCTTACCTCACGGAGAAACCACTCCGGTTTTTGGTCCGTCACGGCTCGTAGATTTTGAGTTGGAAACCGCATTTATAACTACCGATGCCAATGTATTGGGAGAAAACATACCCGTTTATGAGGCAGAAGATCACATTTTTGGTATGGTTTTGCTGAATGATTGGAGTGCCCGAGACATTCAAAAATGGGAATACGTTCCGCTAGGACCCTTTTTGGCCAAAAACTTTGCTTCATCGATCTCTCCGTGGATCATTACCTTAGATGCCTTAGAGCCTTTTAGAACGAAAGGCCCCAAACAAAGTCCATCGCCCTTGCCGTATTTACAATCCAAAGGCAAGCATGCCTTCGACATTACGCTTGAAGTTTCCATCACGCCACAAAACGGCGTACCGAATCTTGTTTCCACCACCAATTTCAAGTACCTGTATTGGTCCATGTGTCAACAATTAGCCCACCATACCTCGAATGGCTGTAGAGTCAACTCGGGCGACATGATGGGATCAGGTACTATTTCGGGCCCAACACCCGACAGTTTTGGATCGATGCTTGAATTGACTTGGGGAGGTAAAAATCCGATTCAAATGAATGACGGTAGCGAACGAAAATTCATCAACGACTTTGATACCGTCACTATCAAAGGCTATAGCAAAAACAACGAAGTTCGCATTGGTTTTGGAGAAGTTTCCAGCCAGTTGCTTCCTACTTTTGTTCGCAAATAAGTATAAAAATATTCTAAAAATTATCCGACAAATAAACTTGTCGGATTTTTTTTGGTCTTATATTTGAACCATTCAAGAACAAATCTTACCCTTTACCAGTACCCATGAAAAACATCACGCTATCCTTCTTACTGCTTTTTATGATCGCCAGTTGCGGCGTCAAACAAACCCAAGAATTGGTCAGTACCGGCAATTATGACGAAGCGATCAACACCGCGTTGGCCAATTTAAGAACTAATAAAGAAAAAAAAGGCAAACAAGACTATGTCTATTTGCTAGAAGAAGCTTTTGCCAAAGCCAAAGAAAGAGACTTAAATGCCTTACAATTGCTTATTACTGGAGCCAATCCCAATGACATCGAAAAAGTATACCATTATTACTTACAGTTAAACGATCGGCAAGAAAAAATAAAACCGATTCTTCCCTTATACCTGATAAAAGAGGGAAGAAATGCTACCTTCCCTTTTGACAATTACCACCCACAACTTATTGCTACCAAAAATACTTTGACGGATTATTTATATAAAAAATCATTGCAGTTACTGAAAAGCAATACCAAAGCCAACTATCGGTTGGCCTTTGATGATTTAACTTATGTAAACAAAATAAGCCCAAATTATAAGGAAGTGACCCGTTTGCTGGAAGAAGCCAAATTTAAAGGAACCGATTTTGTTTTAGTGACCACCAAAAATGAAACCGATATGGTAATTCCGTCACCACTGCAAAACGATTTACTGGATTTCAGCACCTACCGCTTGAACAACCCTTGGATCGTTTACCACAGTAGCCTACAAAAGGGGATCAAATACGACTTTAACATGAGTATTCTTTTCAGAAACATTCTCGTTTCCCCGGAACAAATCAAAGAACGTGAATTCATCAAAGAGCGCGAGATCAAAGACGGCTACAAAAAAGTAATCGATGCCAATGGCAAAATAGTATTAGACGAAAAAGGCAAAGAGATTTTGGTGGATAATCTTAAGAAAGTATCAGTACAGATTTATGAATTTCGACAATTTAAATCCTGTCAAGTTACTGCCAAGGTTGATTTTACCCATGCCCAAAACAATCAATTGATGCAATCCTATCCTATCATGAGTGAATTTGTTTTCGAAAATGTTTACGCTACCTACAAAGGCGACCGAAGAGCCAGCGAGGAAACCTATTTTGCTACTTTCGATCGTCGAGCAGTTGCTTTCCCCACCACAGCACAAATGATTTTTGATACCGGAGAAGATTTAAAGTCAAAAATCAAAGAAATCATGAATACAAACCGTTTCGAATAAAAAAATTCGCATTTCTAAAAACAATTCAACCTTGTAAGGGCATTAAAAAAGTGATTTTGACTTTCAAAATCCTTTTTTTTTGCTTAAAAAATAAAAATAATCGAAATTTAACAATTTTAAGTAAAATTTGATTTTTTATAAAAATATAAATCGTAAATTTGCTCTAATGAAAAAAACAAGTTTACATATAACTTCTCTCTACCGGATCCATTTACCTATCCCTTCTCCCGAAGTGCGGATGCTATCCCTATAGCACTCCAGATCAGTATTTTCATTATTTCATCCCTTTCATTACGCTCCTCTTTTAAAAAAAATATTTAGAGAGCAGCTTTTAAAAAAAATCACATCAACTTTTAGGTCTTTTTTTTTCAAACCTTTACCCCTACTCTTTGAAAAACAAGTTCCCATTAAATAGCGTATTGACCATGATTGCTTTACAAAAAAAAACAAGCCGAATTATCCCCCTTACTTCGAATTCCGAAATGACACTTTCCTTACTCGTAGCTCAAAAAGAGCAGTATCATTTTGCGGCCGAAATTTGTGAGACCATCGAAACCTCTGCCCTTCAAAGAGGCACTGGAATTGCGAAAAGAACGCCAGAATACATTCAAAAAAAGATGGAAACTGGGGATGCCGTAATTGCCCTCATTGATCAAAAATTTGCAGGTTTTTGTTATATCGAATGCTGGCAACACGGACAATTCGTGGCCCATTCCGGTTTGATTGTACATCCTGACTTTAGAAATTTAGGGTTAGCCAAAAAGATCAAAACATTCGTTTTTGACTACTCCCAACAAAAATATCCAAACGCCAAAGTGTTCGGTATTACCACCGGACTAGCCGTCATGAAAATCAATTCAGATTTAGGATACAAACCCGTTCCCTTTTCGCAACTCACCACCGATCCGACTTTCTGGAAAGGGTGCCAAACGTGTACCAATTTTGAAATCCTAAAAAGTAAAGACTACAAAATGTGTTTGTGCACCGGCATGTTGTATGACCCAAAAGAGCAACAAAAAGACCCTCCAAAGCACCCTTTTAATGTCCGGATTTGGAACCGTTTAAAAGAGATCAAACAAACCCTTTTCTTAAAAAAATAACAGAGATAAAAAACAACGTTTTTGTGTTCAACAAAAACATCAAAAAATATACCATGGGAAATAAAAAAGTAGTATTGGCCTATAGCGGAGGATTAGACACTTCGTACTGCCTAAAATACCTAAAAAATGAAAAAGGATTCGAAGTACATACCGTTTTAATTAACACGGGTGGATTTGATGAAGCAGAACTAAAAGCCATCGAAGACAGAGCCTACGAACTTGGCAGCGCCAAACACGCCAACCTAACTATTTTAGATAAATATTACGACAAAGCCATCAAATACCTCATTTTTGGCAATGTACTCAAAAACAATACCTATCCGCTATCGGTGAGTGCCGAGCGTGTTTTTCAAGCCATCGAAGCCATCAAATACGCCAAATCTGTTGGCGCCACAGCCATCGCTCACGGCAGCACCGGAGCCGGAAATGACCAAATTCGTTTTGATTTAATTTTCCAAACCATCGCTCCCGAAATCGAAATTATCACTCCAATCAGAGATTTAAAATTATCGCGTCAAGAAGAAGTAGATTATTTGGCTAAAAACGGCGTGCATTATTCTTGGGAAAAAGCCCAATACTCTATCAACAAAGGTCTTTGGGGAACCAGTGTAGGCGGAAAAGAAACCTTAACTTCAG
>JBOFUD010000416.1:0-4510 GCA_051652385.1 Flavobacterium sp. | reverse complement strand
CCATCGAAGATAGCACGACCAATACTATTTTCACAAAAGTTTTGGCCAACATTTATAATTATTCGGTTTGGTTGCCCAATGTTCCCGCATTTATTTTGGAACTTTTTTTAGGTGAAATGGCAGTTTTGGTGCTAACGGGCCGCCGTGTGTCCAATAATAAACTACTTCATTTAGGATTTCGTTTTCAATTTAAAAGTCTAGATGACGCCTTGCGCAATTGTCTAAAAAAATAAATTTTATTGGATATTTTGCTGGTTTTCCTTTTTGGTCGCTTTTGGCGCAGTCTAGTTCTAATAATAGATTGCTACAGTCCATTAGCCAAAGAATATCGTGCAAGCACAGTGTTGTCACGGAATCTTATAAAAGCTAGATTAGTACTATTTAACTTAAAAAATTTTTAATTCATCGACACTTTTTGGTTATTAGTCGACACTTTTTGGTTATTCATCGATAATTTGATAATTACTTTCAAGATACAAGTACATTTGAGTGTAACCTTTCAATTCTACAAAATGGCACGATCTCTCAATATACTTTTGCTAGAAGATGATTCTATCGAAGTAATGAAATTTAATAGAGTTTTAAGCTCAGTAAACGCTTCTCATAAATTAATCGAAACGAACAATGGCGAAGAAGCACTAGACATTTTAAAAGAGCGATCCTTTATTCCAGATATCATTGTTTTAGATTTGAATATGCCACGGTTGAACGGAATTGAGTTTTTGAAAATTCTTAAGAATGATCCGCAGCTCAAATATATTCCTTCCATAGTTTTAACAACCTCGAGCAATCACAATGATTTGCTGCAATGTTACAAAATAGGTATTGCGGGTTATCTTTTAAAACCGCTGAAGTACGAAGATTATATGGCACGAATCACAAAATTATTAGAATATTGGGGAACGAATGAATTGATTGCACAATAAGTACAACCGTTTTTTTGGTTGTACTTCAAATCGAAAACAAATCACAATAACAAGCATAACAAACTGTAGTACAGGTTGTTGTGTTTTTTTTTGGTTTTATGAAAAAGTTAATTATTTTTCTTACGTGTTTTTACGTAAAATCGACGAAAATTGTTTTTTATCCGATAAAATGCATTTGATAAGAATTAAAATGGCTAAATTAGTTAAGGTTTTTTTAAATATTGTTTTTGTATTCAGTATTCATAGTTATATAAATTTTTATTTTCAAACAGAAAGACCCCAAATTTTTAAGTATGAAAAACGCTCACTATTGCTTTAGCCAAAATACTTTCGACTCGTTTGTTCCTTTCAATATTTTGATTGGTAATGATTTAAAAATCAAAGACACAGGGCCTTCGCTGAAAAAAATTTTTCCTTCTATTAAAAGCGGAGATGACTTCTCAACCTCCTTTTCACTAAACGAGCCTTATGCCCAAAGTACGGATTGGGATAAATTATGTTCAAGCACCAATCAAACCGTCACGTTGCATAATGTAATCAAGCCCATTATTTTATTGAAAGGAAAAATCACCAAAAGCAATTCTGATTATTTATTTATCGGTTCGCCTGTTTTTGAAGATTTAGATCAACTTTTGAGCCTAGGATTAACTACAGACGATTTTTCTATTTACTCTCCTTTAATCGAATATCTCAAAAATAACGAAAATCAACGCTTGCGAAACGATGGCTTAAACGATAGGATCATCAAATTTGAAATGCAACAAGAGGTTCTTGAGAAAGAAAAACAAGAGTTAAATGCCATATCGGTTGTAGCAAGCGGTAACAATAATGGTGTTGTTTTTTGTAAATCAAATGGCAATATTTATTGGTGTAATGATGCTTATGTGAATTTGACCGGTTTGAGTAAAAATGAAATCTACGGCAAAACCCCCATTGAGGTTGGAAGGTCTTCAGAAACCGACACCGATGACCTGCGAAAAATGGTGAATGCATTTCAAGAAAAAAAATCATTTGATATAGAACTTTTGCACAGAACCAAGAGTGGATCTTCTTTTTGGGCCAGAATTAAAGGACAACCCATTAAAGGCGAAAATGGTAAAACTGACTATTTTGCCATGATTGACGATATTACCTCCGATAAGGCCAAAGAGGAAAAATTACAAATCTTGTCTTCAATAGCTGCAGTTAATATAAATGCAGTAATCATTTCTGATAAAGATGGCAATATTGAGTGGGTAAATGAGAGTTTTGAAAGAATGACCGGGTACACACTTGATGAAGTGGCTGGCAGGAAACCGGGGAAATTTCTTCAGGGTGAAGAAACGAATCCTGAGACTATTGCCTATTTAAAAGATAAAATTGTAAAAGGAGAACCATTTAATTGCGATATACTTAACTATTCTAAGTCAAAACAAAAATATTGGATTCGAATACAAGGCCAAGCCATAAGAGATAAATATGGCAAAATTTTTAAATTTTTTGCAATCGAACAAGATGTCAGTTTGGAGAAAATTTTTTTAGAATCGATAAAAGCCGAAAAAGAAAAATACAGCAACGTCATCGCCAATATGAAAATGGGGCTGCTTGAAGTTAATTTGAACGATGAGATTTTGTTTGCCAATCAGTCATTTTGTGACATGATAGGATCTCCAATAACAGACCTATTAGGAACAAAAGCCAATGCTCTTTTTAATAAGGAAAACTATGAAAATGTAATCAATTTTATAAGCAGCACCAGTGAAAACAGCACATCTTGCGAGGTTGAGGTACACACTAAAAAAGGCGAAGTAAAATATTTAATCGTTAGTGGTGCCCCAAATTATACTATTAAAGGGGAATTAATTGGCTATATCGGTGTGCATTTGGATATTACAAATCAGAAAAATCTTGAAAATCAAAAAGAGCAACTCTTGTTGCGATTGGAGAAACAAAATGAACAATTAAATGATTATGCGCAGATAGTAGCGCATGATCTAAAATCTCCCCTGCGAAGTATTCATGCCTTGATTTCATGGATCAAAGAAGATAATTTTGAAGCACTACACAAAAACACACTTGATTATTTGAATAAGATTGAGAGTAAGGTTGAAAAAATGGATCATTTTATTCAAGGTATTTTAACATATTCGAAAATTGATGCACTTGATTTATCGACCGAGGAAGTGGATGTTAATGATGTCATCAAAAACATTATTAGTGTTATTGATGTGCCTGAAACGGTGTCTATTAACATCGTGCAACAACTTCCCATTATTATGGCTGATAAGTACCGCATGCAACAATTATTTCAGAATTTAATCGGAAATGCAGTGACTTATATTGATAAAAATCCGGGCTTAGTAAACATCGATTTTAAGGAGGAAGAGCAAAGTTATGTGTTTTCTATTGAAGACAACGGACCTGGAATTGCAAAAGAAAATCAAGAACGAGTTTTTGCTATTTTTCAATCATTCACCAAAAGTGAACACTCAACAGGAATAGGACTTTCAATAGTGAAAAGAATAATTGACAATTACAAGGGCGAAATTTGGATTGAGAGTATTGTAACAAAAGGGACTACTTTTTTTGTACGAATCCCCAAATCAATCACTTAATTACAAATGCTGAATTTGAATGAAACATTTAAAGATCTATAACCGAACTACAAAGCTATAAGTTTAATTTAAATTTTAACGTATGAAAATTATACAAGCATATCTTCTGCAAAATAAAGATTGGTGTTATATATCGCCAAAAATCGCTTTAGAAAACCCTCTTATTCTGGTGTTTGGAAATCGAGCTATGCTTGAAGATGATGCAATAATTGAGTCGATACGAAAAGAATTTCCATACGAGCATATAGTTTTCGGATCAACATCTGGTGAAATTTTAGCCACAACTGTTTTTGATGATTCCATTACGGTAACGGCAGTAGAATTTGAGAAGGCTTCTTTTGTAGTTAAAAGAGCTAATATTTTGGAGTATTCTATGGATGCCGTTAAACTGGGAGCCGACTTATTCTCTGATTTTTCAGAGGAAAATTTAAAACATTTATTTTTGGTATCAGAGGGAAGTTTTGTAAATGGTAACGCTTTGATTCAGGGCATCGAATCTAACTTGCAAAACAAAAATATCATATCAGGCGGGATGTGCGGAGACGGGCATAAGTTTGAAAAAACACTAGCCTCCTACAAGGAAAATCCCAAATCCGGAGAAGTAATTATGATTGGTTTTTACGGAGATAGTTTAGAATTTTCTGTTGCAAGCGTCGGCGGGTGGAATACCTTCGGACCGGAGCGAATGATTACAAAATCTGATAAAAATGTATTGTACGAGATTGATGGACTGCCTGCATTAGAATTATATAAAAACTATCTTGGAGAATTAGCCCAACAGTTACCACAAGCATCGTTACTGTATCCGCTAAATGTTACCAAAGAAAACAAGGATAGAGCTGTAATTCGCACTGTTTTGAGTATCGATGAAAGTAATAATTCAATGACTCTGGCGGGCGATGTACCCATGAATTCAAAAGTTCAATTGATGATGGCTAGTAATGATGAGCTAGTACAAGGTGCATTTGAAGCGGCAAAGCAAGCTATGAA
>JBOFUD010000415.1:0-2309 GCA_051652385.1 Flavobacterium sp. | reverse complement strand
TAAATTTTTGGCTAAAATACAAAAAAACAATCCTCTATAGCCTGGCATTTGATGTTCCTTGTATTTGATTCTTTTAACCCAGATTCCGCATTAGAAATCTACTACAACTGAATTACTTCACCGTTTTTATATTTTTTAGCGGAGTTCAGTGAATGGATTTCATTTGTTTTTGCTAATGTTGTTTTGGTCAAATGTAATCTTCGATGTCTTCTTCAAAACCAAGAACTTTTTTCACGAGTGTTTATTATTAGTGGAGTTCAAGATATGCTTCGCTTGGTTCTCCTATTTTTAAATTCAAAATACAAAAGTATTATCTCATCGGCTTATATTTTTCATAGGTATTCGCTGAACCTTGTTTACATCTTCAAAAATAGTCCGTGAGCTCTTGCTTTTATTGAATAAATCCCTTTCGCAACGAAGTCTAATGCGGAATCTGGTTTTAAATTACAGGACACTGACCACCTTTCATAAAAAAACCGGCTCTTTTCATAAAAAAGCCGGTTACTTTCAGCATTGCTGCATGTACTTTACGCCCAGAGTAGCATTAGAAAGCTACTACAGCTGAATTACTTCACCCTTTTTATATTTTTTAGCGGAGTTCATTGCATGAATTACATTTGTTTTTACTGTGGTTCTTTTGGTTAAAAGTACTCTTCGCTGTTTTATTCGCGGTTAAACTCCATTTTGTAAATGATCCAACAAGGACCTCTTGTATTTTTCTTGAATGTAAACTGTTACAAAATTTACTGTTGCTAATGCTGAAAAAGAATCAGAATGGATCTCCAAATTAGAAACCTAACGCCACCGATGGCGCCTCTATTTGGGTCCACAATGCAAACGGCAGTGCCATTTATTGGCAGTTCTTTGTGCCTTCTGCCAGCACTTTTATTACTTATTTTTCCAATTCTCTTATGTAATTGACTATCTGCCAACGTTGATCTTCGCTTAATAAATCTTCATAGCTAGCCATTGGGGGCTTTCCGTTGGTGATTTTCCAGAATATAACACCATCAGATTCCTTTTTCACTTTAAATGCCAAGAAATTTGCCGGTTTTTTTTCTAGAGTAAGTCCAGCCTCCCCATTTCCTTTACCGGTTACTCCATGACATAAAACACACATTTGTTGATAAATTCGCTTTCCTGCAGCGGTCGCTTTACTATTTCCTTTAAAAGGATTTGTTAGAGCGTCGGCCGTTTTGGGGGCTTTCCATTCTGATTCTTGACCAAAAGCTACCGGCCCACCAAAAATAAAAAAACCAAACATCACTAGATAAATAAAATATGTTTTCATAACGAAATCGATTTAAATTGTTATACAAATCTACATCAATAGTAAGGCGCAACACCTAACAAATATCATAAAACAACACAAAATCTTAAAAAAATCATAAAGTGATCGATTTTTATACTTCCAAAAAAGAAGCTGAAAAAAAAATAAAAAACACAAAAAAAGGAGCATAACAACCGTTATCCTCCTTTTAAAATTAACTTCTACTAAAAACAATAACCAAATTGAAAAGAAATTAACACCTAATCCAATCATTAATTAAAAACTTACAAAGTAACCAATTTCATAAATTTCTAGGGGTATTAATGACTAAAAATCATAATTCAACTAAATATTTTAATCCTGCATAATTTGCCAACTCCACATCTGCATGGTCTTTAGAATGGCATTTTTCTAAAAGTGCTTTTGCATGAACGGGATTATAATTCGCATTTTTTTGTATTTTAAAAAGCAATTGCTCCGACACTTCTTTTAGGCTTTTTGATAGCGGTAAAAGTGGTTGCACCAATGGTGCATTTAAACTTAAGGCTTCCAGATCCTTGTTGTTTTGAATCCATTTCCTCAAAAATGAGAGCATAGCTTCTTCAGAGGAAGCCGTTTTATTTTTGGCATACCCTTCCACAATTTCATTAAAAAGCAAAGCATCCTCCGCGTCTGGCGTACAAGCATCGGCAAATAAAGTAAGGGGAGAATACATTTGATATTCTGTGCCACCTGCATTTCGGGAATAAATTTTTAGGGGCTCACAAATAGCAGCGAATGTTTGCAAAGCAGCCGTATTTTGATAATTGCTACAATTTCGCAAGATCATATCTTTGTTACGAATATGCGTAATTCCCAACTCTTCCAATCGAGCAGCAACTGCTTTCAATCTTTTTCGCATGCTTACCAAATCAGTGACCGTCTCCTCCGACCACAATCTTTCGGCGATGGCAGCTGTTCTGGGCCAAATTCTTGAATCGATAGTTGCTGGCGTCACTAATTCGCTCCACATTGTGGCTTCGCCTCCTAAAATTCGTGC
>JBOFUD010000414.1:0-3752 GCA_051652385.1 Flavobacterium sp. | reverse complement strand
ATTAAGTTAAGGAAAAATCAATAATTTGATTGCTGATTTTTGATTAACGATTTTTGATTTCAGATAGATAAGCCACTGAAAAATAAGTGATTTGTAATTTAGTAGCACGACAAATCTAAAATCAATAATCGTTAATCTTCAATCTAAAATCTCTTAACTTAATGGCATTGCCCTCACGCACTTGGTGATCAAGACATTTGTTGTTGTTTCGATATCCAATTTTAATAGGGTGTCAATAAATAGTTGCAAATTGCGCTAGTTTTATAGGTAGGCTCAGTATTTGTTTTTTTAATAAAATGCAATGTTTTAAACCCTGATTTTGCGTAATAATGGCATCTTTCGCAGGGCACACAATTTTTTTTACTACTTTTAAAAACTAATAATTTATAAACATTTTTATATGATTTCCTTTTCAAAAATAGCTAGTGCAGGCTGTGTTTTGCTATTCAGCACGCTTCTAGTCGAGAATGCAAATGCCCAAACCAATGCCAACACTATGAATAATCCCCTTTTGCAACGCAGTACACTACAATATCAAACTCCTCATTTTGATAAAATAAAAGACGAACATTTTAAGCCTGCTTTTGATTTTGGTTTGAAAGAACATGCGCAAGAAGTTGAAAAAATTACCAACAACCCCCAAAAAGCAACTTTTCAAAATACGGTTTTGGCGCTAGAAACTTCTGGAGTAGATTTAGGACGTGCGACCGGTGTTTTTTATAACTTATCGGGTGCCAATACCAATACAACTTTGCAGGATATTGAGGCGGAATATGCGCCGATTTTTTCAGCTCACAACGACAAAATTTATTTGAATAGTAAATTATACAAGCGAATCAAAAGCATTCCGCTGTCAACCTTAAAGGGGGAAGACAAAAAACTAACCGAATATTACCTGCAACAATTCGAATTAGCAGGAGCCAATCTGTCGGAAGCTGATAAAGAGAAAATGAAAAAGATCAATGAACAGTTGGCTACCTTGAGTACGTTGTACAGTAACAAATTGTTAACAGCTCGTAAAAACGCTGCCGTATTTTTTGAATCAGCTTCAGATTTAGCAGGTTTAACCTCTGACGAAATTGCAGCTGCCAAGGCCAATGCTACTGCCGCTGGACAAGACGGAAAATACATGATTGCGATTATTAATACTACCCAGCAACCTGTTTTGACAAGTTTGTCCAATCGCGCTGCGAGAGAGAAAGTTTTCAAAGCCTCGTGGTATCGTTCTGAAAAAGGCGATGAGGGAGATACTCGTGAAACACTCGAAAAAATGGCCAAATTGCGTTTGCAAAAAGCCCAATTGATGGGTAAAAAAAGTTTTGCCGAATGGAAGCTTCAAGATCAAATGGCGCAAACTCCCGCACCAGCAATGGATTTGTTGGCCAAAATTGCCAAGCCAGCGGTGGTCAAAGCTAAGGAAGAAGCAAAAGATATTCAAGCCTTGATCGATGTGCAAAATGGAGGTTTTACACTAGAGCCTTGGGATTGGGATTTCTATTCTGAACAAGTGCGAAAAGCCAAGTATGATTTGGATGAAAGTCAAATAAAACCGTATTTCGAAATCGGATCTGTATTGGAAAACGGCGTCTTTTTTGCTGCCAAACAAATGTATGGTCTCACTTTTAAAGAACGAAACGATTTGCCGGTTTATAACCCAGACGTGAAAACCTACGAGGTTTTTAATGATAAAAACGAATCTATTGCTATTTACTATTTGGATTTTTATGCACGCGACAACAAAAATGGCGGCGCTTGGATGAGCAACTTGGTGAGTCAATCGCATTATTTAAAGCAAAAACCGGTAATTGCCAATGTTTATAATTTTGTAAAACCTATAAATGGCAGTCCATCTTTGATAAGTTTTGATGATGTAACTACCTTATTTCATGAATTTGGACATACACTCCACGGATTGTTTGCCAATCAACAATATGTAACACTTTCTGGGACCAATGTGCCAAGGGATTATGTCGAGTTTCCTTCTCAAATTAACGAGCATGCCGCTTTAGATCCTGTAGTGTTGCAAAATTATGCCGTGCATTATCAAACCAAACAACCGATTCCGCAGGCGTTGATCGATAAAATTAAAAAAGCCGCTACTTTTAATACAGGTTATGTGGTTACCGAATTGTTAGCAGCAGCAACGCTTGATATGGCTTGGCATAGTGTAGAAAAGGAAGCCGATTTTAAACCTACTTTAGAATTTGAAAAGGAAGCCTTGCAAAAATATGGCTTGCTGGTAAATGAAGTGCCTACGCGTTATCATTCTCCGTATTTTGCTCATATTTGGGGAGGCGGTTACTCGGCAGGTTATTATGCGTATACTTGGTCAAAGACGTTGGATTATAATGCTTTCGATTGGTTTGAAGCCAATGGTGGAATGACGCGCGAAAATTGCGACCGATTCGTAAAATATATTTTATCGGTAGGAAATAGTGTGGATCTGAAGAAAGCGTTCAAAGATTTTATTGGTCACGATATGAAAATCGAGCCTTACTTAAAAAATGCTGGATTGGCAAACTAAAACTTCTGCTATTTTTTCTGAAGGAACAAAAATGACATCTTTACCGATGTCATTTTTTTTGGTCGGAATAGTCGGAAGCTTTTTTTTACGAACACTAAAAAAACTATATTCGCCAAGAAAGAAATTAGTTTTTCATATATTTAGTGCTACAATGGTTAATTTTATTTGGTGTCATGAACGAAAGTAACAAGCGAAAAAGTCAAGCGAAAACCTTGCGGATCTTTAGGAAAGTACACAGGTTCACAGGAGCGTTTTTGTTCGTTTTCTTTTTTGTAATATCCATCACGGGTTTGTTTTTAGGTTGGAAAAAAAACAGCAACGGATTGTTATTGGCTGATTCCCGTAAAGGAACCACAACCGATTTGAGATTGTGGTTGCCAATAGATAGTTTGAAGCAAAAAGCGTGTAATTATCTTCAGAAAGAAGTGGGTCAAGAGGTTTCATTGGTCTTGAATCGCATTGATATTCGTCCCGAGAAAGGAATGGTGAAATTTGTTTTTGAAGCCGATTATTGGGCAGTGCAATTGGATGGCGCTACTGGTCAGTTGTTGCATCTGGAACGCCGAAATGCCGATTTTGTCGAAAATATTCACGATGGTTCTTATCTAGACGCTTGTTTCGAAACAGGCAACGGGATTTTTAAGTTGGTCTACACAACGATAATGGGCTTGGCGCTTTTGGTGTTTACTATAACGGGTTTTTGGCTTTGGTATGGTCCCAAACGAATGCGTGCTTGAGTGTTGAGGTTAGAGTCTTAGTTTAAAATTTAATTTTGCTTCTTTTAAATAGATCATGAATAAAATCCCCGTTTATTTCATGCCAGGTTTGGCGGCGAGTTCGACAATTTTTGAGCGAATAGATTTGCCTAGCGCGCAATTCGAAATTTTTTTGTTGGAATGGGAAATTCCTTTGCCTTCCGAAACGCTTTCGCACTATGCGCAACGAATGGCTTTGAAGGTGACGCATGAAAATCCTGTATTGATTGGGGTGTCTTTTGGCGGAATCTTAGTGCAGGAAATGGCGACTTTTTTGAATCCGTCGCGAGTGCTGATTATTTCGAGTGTCAAAACGAATCTTGAGTTTCCTAGGCGAATGAAAGTAGCGAAGTCTACCAAAGCTTACAAATTGATTCCAACGAGTTTGTTGTTGAATGTGGAAAATTTAGCTAAATTTTCCTTTGGCGACAAAATTAAAAGCCGACTAAAATTGTACGAGAAGTTTCTTTCGG
>JBOFUD010000413.1:0-3710 GCA_051652385.1 Flavobacterium sp. | reverse complement strand
TTATTTTTTAAAAGCACTTTGCTGAGAGCTTCGCTTTGCTCTGGAGTATCTTCTATAATAAGTACATTGATATTATCCATTTTGTTCTGTTTTTGGGAACGAGAGTATGATTTTGGTTCCTTTGTTGATTTCACTTTCTATGGCCAGTTTACCGCCGTTTTTCTTGATCATTTGTTTGCACAATTGCATTCCTAGTCCTGTTCCTATAATTTCTGAATTGCTTTTCTTGGCCAATAGTTCGTTGTCTTCTAATAACTCGGCTATGGTTTCTGGACGCATCCCGATGCCTTGATCTTCTATGATGAATTGATGAAATTCGGATGGGGTGTCTAGGCTATAAAAACGAATGCTGCTGTTCTCTGGAGAGAATTTGATGGCGTTGTCAAGCAGGTTGCGCAAAACAATTTTCAGCGAATCGAGGTCCACGAAGATAAAACTGTTTTTGGATATAGCGTTCTCAAAGGCAATTGTTTTTTCTAAGAGTATGGGTTTGTAGCTGTATTCTATTTGCTGTACAATAGAAAACAAATGCAGCGAATCTTTATGAAAATACAATTGTTGGGTTTGGAGTAACGCCCAGTGCAACAAATTGTCCAGTAGACTATAGGCGCCATTAGCAATCGCACTGTTTTGATGCAGGAGTTTGTCGAGTTCGTCGTAGTTTTTGGATTCCAGGGAACTGGTGAGTTTGGTGTTGCTGGTTTTGAGTGCATTGACAGACGAACGCAAATCGTGACTTACAATAGAAAACAGTTGGTCTTTGGTTGCGTTGAGCACGTCTAGTTTTTCTTTTTGGCTTAAAATAATTTTAGCATTTTTCACCTTTTGTCCATAAACATAAACACCACCGGTTAAAAGGAGTAGTAAACCTATGGTAGAAAAAAACATGGTATTGCGTTGCGTATTTTTTAATTCATTCTCTACTTTGAGTACCGAGATTTGTTTTTGTTTTTGGGCTACAGCATATTTTTTCTCATAATCTGCGAGTGCCCAGACTTTGTTTTGGTTGTTGAGGGAATCTTTCCATTGATCATACTCTTTACGATAGATTAAGGCTTGTCTGAAGTTGTCACGATTTTCTTCTACAACCGCCATATTCTCAGATGCCTTACTTTTATTGTCAAAATCTTTTATTTGTTTGGATAAAGAATAGGCTTTCTCAAAATAGGGAATGGCTTGTGCATCTTTATATTGTCCGTAATAGAGATTGGCGATATTAGTATAAATAACAAAAAGAGAAACTCCTTCTTTTTTTTGTAAATCAAGACTTTTAAAGAGGTATTCTTCTGCTTTTTTAAAAGATTTAAGATGGATATAAAAACCACCTATTGTTTCGTATATAGTGCTTGTTTTTAATCCTTGTTGATCAAAATTGGGTGCTTTTAATGCTTTTTCGCTATAAATAATCGCTTTTTCGAATTCACTTTTTTTATAGTATAATCTTCCAATTTTCATATTTACTAAGGGATAAAAAAAGAAATTTTTACTTATTAGTTTTAATTCTTTTTCTGCTTCTTTATTTATTTGTTTTTCAATTAAACAAAAAGTTCTTAAATAATGGCAATAATCATTTAATTCATTATTTTTCCTTAAACTCAGTTGTTTCATTGAATTTACTAAAGTAGAATCCCATTCTTTTTTTATAAAAAAATCTTGTGCTTTGTTGAAGTAGGTCTCGTCCTTATATTGAGCCGCTTTTTTTTGTAACGCTTTATTAAAGACAGTATTCGTATATTGCTTTTGAGAGAACAGAAAGTTGGATAGTATTAGCAATAAAAAAATAATAAATCGCCTCGATTGAATCATTACAAAAGTTCTTTAGTTTTGAACGAAAATACAATAAAAAAAAACTACATTTTAAATTATTTGAGCAATTTAAAATGTAGTTTTTTTATTGATTAATTAATAATTATCACATTAATTACCAGTAGCAGTTTTCGTCCCTCTAGATGTTGTGGGATCTTCACCAATACCTCCTTCCAATAGGTCTCCAGAAGATGGTCTAGTATCTTTTAGATAAGAAATTACCTCGGTTATGTTTTTTACAGGAGGATTATTAGCATCCGAAGTGTAGTCAAATTCTATATACCAAACATCACTAGATTCAGGAGTGCCTAAATCGAAATTTGCTCCGAAATAAACATTTAATAAATTGTCATTAGGAGTTACATTTATGGAAGGGTCTCCAATTTCTCCTTCAGTATTGATATAAAGTGTAGCTCTAATTTTTAAAATTTCAGGATTTGTTTTTGATGCAGGTAAATATTTTACACTTACCAATGGAGCAACAGGAATTCCAAGATCTGAGGTGTCTTTAAAAGTAAAATTTCCTGTGTTAATTTTTGTAATTTGAATAACTTTTAATGCCATGTCTAATATTTTTTTATAAGGTTAGTAAGGTTAAAGGTATTTTTTTATATCAATTAAATGTAAAATCGTTTAACTTTTTTTGATTTTTGTTGTGAAATTCAGATAAGCCCTAGGATAGTGCTAATTTTTATGCAAAAAAAAGCCCCTTAGTCATAATGAATAAGGGGCTTTTGAATATAACCTTTATAGAATCGTTATTCTTTTTTGTCTTCACGAGGTGGTCTAGGCATTAAGGCTTTTCTAGATACTTTCTCTTTACGAGTTTTAGGATCTAAACCTAAATACTTAATCATGAATACATCTCCCATGTTTACTACATCGGCAACATTTTCGGTTCTTTCCCAAGCTAGTTCAGAAACGTGCAATAACACTTCGTTTCCTGGGGCGTCATTGTATTCAACTACTGCACCAAAATCTAGCATTTTGATTACTTTTACTTCATAAGCTTCGCCCATTTGTGGTTTGAAAGTAATCGATTGGATTTTAGCCAATACTGCTTCAATTCCAGCAGGATCCGTTCCTAAAATTTCGATAACTCCTTGCTCGTCAACTTCGTTGATTACGATAGTCGTTCCGGTAGCTTTTTGTAATTCTTGAATTACTTTTCCACCAGGTCCAATCAAGGCACCAATAAAATTCCCAGGAATGGTTCTAGTGATGATTTTTGGAGCGTATGCTTTAACATCTGCTTTTGGCGCTGCAATTGTATCGGTTAGGATCTTAAGAATATGCAAACGACCGTCTCTGGCTTGTGCCAAAGCAGCCTCCATAATTTCATATTTCAATCCGTCAATTTTGATGTCCATCTGACAAGCGGTAATCCCTTCTGAAGTTCCAGTTACTTTGAAATCCATATCTCCTAAGTGATCTTCGTCACCCAAAATATCAGATAAAACAGCAAAACGTTCTCCGTCAGTAATCAATCCCATGGCAATTCCAGAAACTGGACGGATCATTTGGATACCTGCATCCATTAAGGATAAAGTTCCAGCACAAACGGTAGCCATAGAAGAGGAACCATTAGATTCTAATACCTCAGAAACTATACGAATAGTGTAAGGACAATCCGCAGGAATCATGTTTTTTAAGGCTCTTTGCGCCAAGTTTCCGTGACCAACTTCTCTTCTTGAAGTTCCTCTTAGCGGACGTGCTTCGCCTGTAGAAAATGGAGGGAAGTTGTAGTGTAAATAGAATTTTTCTTCACCTTGTTCCGATGGGGAATCAATTTGGTTGGCTTCTCTAGAAGTTCCTAAAGTAGCGGTTGCCAAGGCTTGGGTTTCTCCACGTGTAAACAAAGCCGAACCGTGAACGGATGGCAAATAATCGATTTCACACCAAAT
>JBOFUD010000412.1:0-2195 GCA_051652385.1 Flavobacterium sp. | reverse complement strand
TACAATTCCTCGTCACCAATAATTTGAACGATAACTTCACCCTTTTTATTTTTATCCACCTCAATAACCGCAACATCTTGTTTTTGACTTTGATTGATGGCGACTTGGAGTAAAACCAAAAAAGTGTTGCCTTTCTTCTCACTGCTTACTTCAATATAATCTACTTTATTGTCATTATTCAAATCCAGGTTATTGATTTTCCCCTCTGGATCGTTGATCGCAGTCTCGAATGCCTCTAGAGTTTTTGATTTTTGAAAAACATCCAAAACGGCATACAAATTCAAATTATCTCCCGGTAAATCTAACGCTTCAGGCTCCTCACTATTCTGAGCATACATAGAAATACTAAAACTACTTACTAGGAATAGCGTAAAAAAAGCAAAATACTGTTTCATTTTATTAAGTTTTAAAATGTAAATTGATCCCTAAGTTAAAAAAAATCTACGTTGGTTTAATGCAAATACCATGTTAAATAAACATCGCCATTAATTTTTTTTACTAAATTTACCTAGCTAGAAACAAATTCAGTGCCACTGTTATATCAATTTGAAAAAAAACTTATGAAAAAATTGATTAGGAACTCTAATACCATTGCTCTCTTTTACAAAACCACAATTTTCTATTTATGCTTCACGTGGGCATCGCACGGGCAAATCACAATTTCATCAAGTTTAAATGATGCTATTGATCGCGCGTTAGAAAAAAGTTACTCCATAAAAAACAAAACATTAGAAATCGAAAAACTACAACTTCAAGAAAAGGGAATATGGAACAAATACATTCCGAAAATTGAAGCAAGCGGTTTGTACACTTATTTTGACAATAAACTAACGGTAGACCTTCCTACAACTCAAATCCCGATCGTGAATTATCCTTTATTTGATGGAAAAACGAGATTTGACAACTACGGAAACCTTTTCAACGGAAGTATTATGGCAAAAACCATTTTGTTTAGTGGATTTCAAATTCCTAATGGCGCCAAGGCCGTAAAAGAGCAAGCAAAAGGAACAGCATTCCTCAAAGAATCAGAAAAAAACAATATTATAAAGGAGGTCATCAATACGTTTGATCAATTGGCACTATTGACTGCTGTTGAGAAATTAATCAACGACAGTGCTATCCGACTCGAAACAGAAAACAAACGGATTTCAAGAGCCATAGAACAAGGACTAGCCATACCCTATGACCGAGATAAAATAAAGTTGGCTTCACTAGAATTGGACTCGAAAAGAATAGAATTGAACGGCAAAAGAACGTTAGTACACAAAAAAATTGAATATCTGACGGGCTACAACACTACAGACATTAATCAAGTCGTTTATTCATTGTCGCCTTTTGTAATCACCGATCCAAACTTAAATATTGAAAACAAGGAGGAACTTAAAGCATTAGAATCATTCAAAACAGCGTATCAATTTTTATTAAAAAAGGAAAAAGGAACGTACTTGCCTACCCTAGGCGCATTTGGAGGGGTTGCCTACTCTAGTTTATTTGATGCTAAAGCCACGACCCAAGTCATCACGGGAATCAATGAAGCCTTGTACCTTGGCCTGAACGAACTCACTATTAGTAATAATTGGATGATTGGAGCCGCACTAAAATGGGAAATTTTTGCAGGCTTTGAGAGGGAACACAAAATACATGAAGCCAAAATAAACATCAAGCAAGTTCAAAATCAAATTGACGATACCAAAGAAAAGCTGGGATTGTTGCTAGAAAACAACTTGGTCAATTATACAGTTTTGAATCAAAAAATCAATATTTCATCCCAACAAGAAAAGATCGCAACGAACAATTTGAATCTTGCAGTGAAACAATATAAGGAAGGCTTGATCAACATTTCTGAACGTTTGGAAGCAGAAAATGATTTGTACAAAAGTGCAGTTACCAAAGTAAATACTATCATTGAACAGCGCCTTACTACCATTGAGACCGTTTTAACTACAGGCGATTTGTCCAAAAAAATCAATGTACTTTAATTTGTTAGAGAAAAATAAACCTATGAAAAAACTAGCCATACTTTTACTACTGACGCTTATTTTAGGCTGTCAAAAAGCAAAAAACAACTCCATTATGCAAGGAAAAGTGGAGTATGAACAAATCGCCGTTGTTAGTAAGATTCCCGGAAAAATAGTTCGCCTGTTTGTAAAAGAAGGAGATTGGGTCAAAGAAGGAGACACACTTGCTCAATTAGA
>JBOFUD010000411.1:0-3724 GCA_051652385.1 Flavobacterium sp. | reverse complement strand
GTATATCTGCACTTGCTAATTGCACTTCTGGTTAGACCTAAACTACATTTCGTTACACTGTACTTGTATATGTGTAATGACAATAAAGTTGAATCTAATCTAATCTAAAATGAGAAGACTGTAATTGATGTTTGAGAGTTTGAAATATTCCAATATCTAAAAAAGCAATGAACCTTTCAGTGGCACTGTAGTAGAATACATCACCAAGAACATAAGAGAAATATGTCTGAATTGTTCAGTTTTGGGTAAAAACAAACATGCAGTGATAGATTGACATGTTTTTATTCTTCTTTGTACTGTTTTTCAGTCAGTTTTTCATGAATGCTCTCTTCCATCAGTGCGGAGGTTCCACTTACTCTTCCCTCAGCAGAGCTAAATCCTCGAGAGCAATTTGGTCAATCAAAGTGATGAATTTAAGTTTACATGTGAAATCCATGTGTGATGAACTCTTTCCCTGGTGTTTGTACTGTCGTACAGCAGGTGGCGCTGTTATTATGATGTTAAATCAATGCTTTCCACAAATCATTTTGCTTCAAAACCCACTTAAAACCACACTCTACCAGGTCTGAAACGTCTGGTTTTGCTGGGAGTCAAATTAAAGGGAGGAGCCTGATAATACATGCTTGTTTAAATGAAAAGTTATCTTACAGACTTTTTAGGGCTTTGCATCTGAATTCTTTAGATGAAAAAGACAACATGGGAGGATTGTAAACGGAAAACTATTTATGGTTCAAACAAAGACCAAATTTTCGAATAACCTTGTCCAAAGTCTGCAAAAGGACATTTTTCTCCATGGGGTGTGAACATTTCTGAGCCACGTAAGAATTGTTCACAGTGGGATTGTGGGGATGGTGCATCATTTCAATAATTCCGGCAAGTGACACTTTAAAAATGCAAGAAATTTGCTTCATCTTGGGTCAAATAATGAAATAAATCTACACACACAAACTGTAAGAATATGACTTTTTGTCTCGGTATAAGGTTGAAGAGTCTAGTCGATGAAACACACAGAGTTTCAGATCTAGAGACCAAGAATGACACAGACGTGCAGTTCAATCAGAGTCCAAAGTTGATTGAATTTAGGTCCAATATTTATATGGATAGAACAGGAAGTAAGATTCGTCATGGAAAAGTAGCAGACCTCTGTTCATATTATTTAGCAAGAGACAACATGTGGTTAGATCCTTGTTCATCATCATCTAGAACATTCAAGGACATTCTGTTAGCTTGGTCAGCACTTAAAATAGATGACAGTAAGTAAGATTAGACATAAGTCGTGATTGTTACTCATCCCGAGCATGATATAGTGTTTAGAAAGATTAGATATGTGTTAACAATAATCATTGAATACATTTCACATAATATGTGGACATTTCAGATAATGTGTGGGACACCGGCAAAACCCCAATTCTCACACAAACAAAGTGAAATAACCCTGCGCAACAGTGTGTCATCCTTTTAGATTTGTTATTCCACTATCAGCACTGGCCTACATAGTTTTTCGTTGAGCCTTGTTCCCGAATGGCATATACAAATCCTTATTCTTTCAAATATAGGTCACATGTAACAAAACCTCAGCGCACTTAGTCTATTGCAGGATAAGGCCTATAATGAAATGATGGGAAACTCATCTCAAATATTATAAGGCAATATATTATTGTATATTTGTAATATATATTGTATTTTTGACAAAAATTAGACTACGACAATATAGATGACCGAAGTTTATAAAGTGAAAATAATAACTACATACTTTATAAACGTTTTCAGTCCAGAACCCGACAGTAATCTGTCTCATCAATTTTGAACACGGCCAAAACACACACATTCGTTCCCTTTCAGTGTTTTCTTTCTTATCTTAAACGAATAAGTTTTATAGCAATATTAATATACCTACTGGTAGGGCTGAAGGATTATGGCATCGTCAATTGTGAATATTATGATTGATTCATTTTACATTGGAGGATATGCTTTAAAATGTTTGAAACTTTCTGAAAAAAACTCTTACAAGATAGTGCGATATTGCACTAAAAGTGGTTCTTGGATCGCATTCACATCGATCAAAATGAAGCATGTTTAAATGACAAAACATCAAATCAATGAGAAACTATACCTCTGTAACCCTAAAGAACCACTGAAGAACAGAAGCACCAATATATGGTGATATAACACTAAAAGTGGTTCCCTGTGATTACAAGCAAAGAACCACATTGAGAGCTATATAGCACCATTTTTTTAGAGTGCCGAGTGCGCAGTTTGGGAACCCGGAGAGTTGGATGAAAATCAACACAGTAGCCAATGGACTGACCCGAAGGTTCAAAGTATTTTTATTCGATTTTACCAGAAATATCAGGTACCAGTGAAATAGACCCTATTCATTGATTGTCGTTCAAAAGCCACGTTTTTCAACTAAAACAGAATAAAAATAAACGTAATTACTGAGCCATTGTGCTTAAGAAGTGGACTCGTGCACGATGATACAAGTGGGATTTGTATCCTATGTACACAATGATCTTTTACACTACCCATTTATCTGTAATATTTGTCATTATTGCGTGCTGATTCACGTCCCTCCGTGTGTAAGCAGAATGTATGGGCACTGTGCACCAGCCTATAGGGGCATATTACTAACGCGCTCTTTGAACAACACAAAATAAATATTGCGCCGTTGACGAGACCACGTTTCAGTCGGTCAGCATAATATCATCACTTTTTGTGATTAAGTTTGTATACTGGAAGAACATGAAAACACACATTGAAAATACTGAAAAAGTGCTGGAATTTGACTTCATAAAAGGTGTAATAAGGCTGAAATCTGATCTGTTTTTAATGATTGTTCTGAGTGTAATCTTGGCGGAATATTTGACAAAAAATCAAAGTGATGCATTTTTGAAGAAATCTACCCACATCTGAGGAGTGATAAAAAAGAATAAATGAAGATAGAAGAATACGGTTTATTTTGTTTAAAGCAGAGACTCGGTTCTTTTATTGGACATATTGTTTGTCCATATATTTGTTACAGAAAATGTACTGTGAGCCATTAAAGTTTAGTGGAAATGTTCAAAAACCCTGGTGCTGGCAGGCAACTTCAAAAAAAGGCTGTGGGAAAGAGTTAAAGAATAACCCCTGACAGTGGTGTAGATGGATTAAGAACACAATTTAGTAAAGATTAAGCTTAGTTTGATATTGAATCAAGAAATGGTGTTTATTCTAAATATCGATCAATTGACTTGTTATGTTGTCCCTTACAGCTTTATTTCTCATTTATTCATTTTTGGGTGGAGTATCCCTTTAATGCATAATTTGACTACTTATAATAGTCTCTTTTTGCATCTTTGTCCATTTCTTTATTTCTTTCATTTGACATTTTCTTTCATCTGGTCTGTGCTCAAAAGACAGTTCACCTAAAATCCATAAGAGTGATTCAATTGTGTTTTGACAATCACAAAATGAAAGGTATTTGTGTTTTTTAACCCTTTCACAAAAATACATACTTTATGATAAGCTACTTGACTTATTTCCATGTATTTTTAAAGTGATTGTTTTTTAAATCAAGTAGTTAAGTTGCAATTTATATGAGAAAGTTGAATATAAATGAGACAGATTCATAGTAATAAGTAGCAAACATTTATTCAAGAACTATGTACAATATAGACAGTAAATATAATCTAGGATCTGCATGGATGTCACAGGCAGGGCCTCTTCCTCTGTGGTGCGTATGGCA
>JBOFUD010000410.1:0-3656 GCA_051652385.1 Flavobacterium sp. | reverse complement strand
TCTATGTAAATTTTATCTCCTTTGGAAAGGTATTTTTCACATATCTCTGCGGCTTTGTTGCGTACCACCAAATTATGCCATTCGGTTGAAGTAATTTTTTCGTTGGTGGTTTTATTAATATACACCTCGTTGGTAGCCAATTGAAAACGACCGATACAATTGCCGCCTTCAAAATAATGCATCTTTATATCGTCTCCAAGATGTCCTATTAACATCACTTTATTTAAGGTTCCGTTCATAATTTTGGTGGTATTTCATCCAAAGATACATTATTTATTTAGAAATTATTTAACCGCATTATCTTCAATAAAGTTATGAATCACTATAGGAAACGGAAAGGTTTTTAACTGCTGAGGACCAATCCCATCTGGTAAAACCGAATCAATAGTCACTTTCCAAAACTTGATATACAAATGCTGATGCGATAATTTATGCACGATACTAATAGGATTTACCTCTTGTATAGTTACCACTGAACTTCCAAAAGAAGTGTCGTTTTGAATTAATGGCGCAATAGTTTCGAATGCTTCTTCTTGAAGCGCTTCAATCAAAGGAAATTCATATAAATTAAACCAAATCCCTTTATCGGTACGTTGTTGTATTTTGGTATTTCCGTTTTTATCAGTAACTACTATGTAATTAAAGTAGCGAAAGCGTACTTTTAGTTTTTTAGATTTGAATGGCAACGCACCAATCATATCTTTTTGCAAGGCCACACAACTGGTTTTAAAAACACAATTGGTGCAATCTGGATTTTTAGGTACACATTGCAATGCGCCAAACTCCATTATGGCTTGATTAAAGAGCGCAGGTTGTGCTGTAGGCAGTAATTCTGCCGCCAAAGCCGTGAATTCTTTTTTGGTTTTTCCTAAATTGATATCAGACTCGATTCCGAAATACCGAGACAACACCCGAAACACATTTCCATCCACCACCGGAACGGCTTCATTGTATGCAAAAGAAGCAATGGCTGCAGCAGTGTACTCGCCCACCCCTTTCAATTTTATAAGCCCTGAGTAGGAATCGGGAAAAACACCCTGTAACTCTTGTACAATATATCGAGCCGCTGCATGTAAATTTCGAGCTCTGGAATAATACCCTAATCCTTGCCAAAGTTTTAGCACTTGCTGCTCATTAGCGTTTGCAAGTTCGTATACAGTAGGAAATTCCCTTAAAAAAGCATGGAAATAAGGAGTCCCTTGAGCAACCCGTGTTTGTTGAAGAATGATTTCCGATAGCCAAATTGGGTACGGATGGACCGTATTTCGCCACGGCAAATCGCGTTTGTTTTCTAAATACCACGTTATCAATGTTTTGGAAAATATCATTGTAAATTTTTTGTTAGCAAAAGTAAAAGTTTATGTAATTAAATTTTAACGAATTAGGTTGATTTATTGTTTTTAAAATTCATATATTTGCATCCTCAAAAAAAAACAGTACAACATATTAAAAAGGAAAGAAAATGACGAAAGCAGATATAGTAGCGAAGATTTCAGAAAAACTAGGTCTTGAAAAAGGTGATGTTCAAGCAACAGTTGAGACTTTTATGAATGAAGTGAAAATTTCATTAGAAACTGGAGATAATGTATATCTAAGAGGTTTTGGGAGTTTTATTGTAAAAACTAGAGCTGAAAAAACAGGAAGAAATATTTCTAAGAACACAACAATAAAAATACCTGCTCATAACATTCCTGCTTTTAAACCAGCAAAAGTGTTCGTAGAAGGTGTTAAAATAAATAACGAAGCAAAATAGTCAATTAATTAATCATAAAAATTTCAGGATATGCCAAGTGGTAAAAAAAGAAAGAGACATAAGGTAGCAACGCACAAACGTAAAAAAAGAGCGAGAGCTAACCGTCACAAGAAGAAAAAGTAGTTTTAAACTACTTTTTTCTTTTTAAAAGTTCATTGAAATTTGAATTTCAGACTTCAGGATTTAGAAATCAGATTGCGGCTTAGGCTGCCTCGTTTTTTTTAGACACTGTCAACTGAAACTTCATCCGGGATCAAAACCTGTTAAAATTATTGTTTAATCCATCCTTGAGAAGTTGAAGGTTATTAGTCGATTGTTACTAGAGATTCCAACAACCGACAACCCATAGCTAACAACTCATTCACGGATAAAAATCAACAGCGTGAATAAAGAATTAATTATTCGTTCAAGTTCTGAAGCCGTAGATTTTGCCTTATTAAAAGATGGAAAACTAATTGAATTACACAAAGAACAAGAAACCAGCAATTTTCAAGTAGGCGATATATTTATTGCTAAAATACGAAAACCAGTGGCGGGACTAAATGCCGCTTTTGTAAATGTAGGCTACGAAAAAGACGCCTTTTTACATTATCACGATTTAGGTCCAAATCTTGCTTCTCAACTGAAATTCATAAAACTTGTTAGCGCAAGTAAAATAAAAGATTTCTCCCTAAAAAACTTTCAGTTTGAAAAAGAAATTGATAAAGACGGCACCATTACTGATGTATTGAATGCCAATCAATCTGTACTAGTACAAGTAGTTAAAGAACCAATCTCTACCAAAGGACCAAGAATTAGTGCTGAACTATCCTTGGCCGGACGTTTCATAGTTCTAGTTCCTTTCTCTGATCGCGTATCTATTTCTCAAAAAATAGAAGACAAAAAAGAAAAAGATCGACTAAAAAAATTAGTACATTCTATCAAACCAAAAGGCTTTGGCGTTATTGTTCGAACAGTAGCCGAAGGCAAAAATACAGCCGAATTAGAAAAAGATTTGCAAAACCTGCTCAGCAGATGGGTTGCAATGTGTAAGAAATTACCAACTGCTCATCATCCGTCAAAGGTATTAGGCGAACTCAATAGAGCTTCGTCCATTCTTCGCGACGTGTTTAATGATACCTTCAGCGGTATTCAAATAGATGATGAAGAGTTGTACCAACAAACAAAGGATTATTTGCAAGAAATTGCGCCATCCAAACAATCAATCGTAAAGTTTTATCAATCAAAAGACACACCAATTTTCGAGAAATACAACATAGAGAGACAAATCAAAACATCCTTTGGGAAAACAGTTTCCATGAGCAAGGGAGCTTATTTGATCATAGAACACACTGAAGCGCTTCACGTTATAGACGTAAACAGTGGAAACCGATCAAACAAAGCCACCAATCAAGAAGATACTGCAATGGAAGTTAACATGATTGCCGCTGCCGAAATCGCAAGACAATTGCGACTAAGGGATATGGGCGGAATCATAGTAATCGATTTTATCGATATGGCTAATCCCGAAAATCGCAAAGTTTTATTCGATTTCTTGAGAGAAGAAATGAGCGATGATAAAGCCAAACACAAGATCTTGCCTCCTAGCAAATTTGGACTAGTTCAAATTACTAGACAAAGAGTAAGACCAGAGGTCAACATTAAGACTCGCGAAGAAGATCCAAACAATGAAAATGGCGAAATAGAAGCGCCGATTTTAATCATTGACAAAATCACTTTAGATCTTGAAAGACTTCTAAAAACCCACAAAAAAGTAGTGCTCAATGTGCACCCTTTTGTGGCTGCTTACCTCAGTAAAGGTTTTCCATCTTTGCGTTCAAAATGGTTTTTTGAACATAAAAAATGGGTAAAAATAATACCACGTGACGCTTACACGTATTTAGAATACCATTTCTACGACAAA
>JBOFUD010000409.1:0-1826 GCA_051652385.1 Flavobacterium sp. | reverse complement strand
ATATGAATCAATCCATTTAAAAAAGTACCATTAGTAAGCACCACCGATTTGGAACGAATTTCAACACCAAGCGACGTTTTAATTCCTTTAATAGCTCCCTTTTCAAAAATCAAACCATTCACCATTTCTTGATAAAAATCAAGATTCGGTGTGCCTTCCAACATCATGCGCCACTCTTCAGCAAAACGCATGCGATCACTTTGAACACGTGGAGACCACATAGCAGGCCCTTTGGACTTGTTCAACATTTTAAATTGTATCGCAGTACGATCCGAAACAATTCCCGAGTACCCACCCAAGGCATCAATTTCACGCACAATCTGTCCTTTTGCAATTCCGCCCATGGCAGGATTACAAGACATTTGCGCAATGTTTTGCAAACTCATAGTAACCAAAAGGGTTTTGGATCCTAAATTTGCCGCCGCCGCCGCCGCCTCCGAACCTGCGTGCCCAGCCCCAACCACAATCACATCATACTCACTTAAAAACATGGTAAAAAATTTAAAAAGAATAAATTCTTTTGTTAGCTGTTTCACGTGGAACAAGGATAACCTCGCCCTCACAAAAACCAATAAATTAAAAAAAATGTTTCACGTGGAACCAAGAAAAAATTTGACTCACAACACAAACATGTTTCACGTGGAACACGTGTTAGAAAAAAAATATAAAAGTCTTTCACGTGGAACGTAATGAAAAAGAAATACAATTACTGTTCCACGTGAAACAGTAAAAGTTTTTCATCTTCTTTCTGACGCATTAGTAATTCATCTGCTGGTGTTTTATCTTTATAACCGCAATAGTGCAAAACGCCATGAATAACTACACGCTTTAATTCTTCTTCAAAAGAAACGTTATAATCTTTGGCGTTATCCATTACTCGCTCTACAGATATAAAAATATCCCCATTAATTTCGTTTCCTACCGAATAATCAAAACTAATCACATCGGTTAATGTATCGTGATCCAGATACTCTACATTGATTTTATGTAAATAATCATCATCACAAAATATATAATTAACATCACCTTCTTCTTTGTTTTCAGAAAGCAAAACTCTAGAAATCCAATCAGAAAACAAGGCTTCATTGGATAAAGTGAACTCTGATTCGTAATTAAAATCAATCATTTTTATTAAAATATTTTTGAACCCTTTGGTTAAAATTAGGCTGCAAAGGTAGTGATTGTCTATTTAATATTTCAACACTATTCATGTATTGTAATAATCCAGCTGGCAAAGACTTAGAGGGATTAGAAAAAGCCTTTCTACTAATTTCAGCTTTACGCTTGTTGTCTTCTCCTTGTTGCTGTTGAGCATTGTCTAATTTGAGTAATTCATGATTCAAATTAAGAATGCGTTGCAATACATCATTCTTAAAGCCTTTGTTTAAAATTTGCTTTTCTATTTGCTTCATTTGTTCTAAAGCATTTTGACCCGCACCATTCAAACCGTTTTTATTTAGTTCATTTTGTAATGCATCACGTAACTGTTTTTGTTCTTTATAAATTTCCATAATGGCTTTAGCGTCTCCTTCACCAACCGAACCCTCTTCACCTTGCTTTCCCTTGGAATGAGATGTGCCGCCGAACTTAGGTTCACCTTCGCCAGGCTTACCTTGTCCTTTCATTTGTTGTTGCATCTTCTCCCCTAACCCTTTTTGTTTGGAAATAATATCCGGCAATTGCATTCCTTTTCCTTGACCCGGTTTAGGATTACCACTTTTCATACCTGAGAGATTCATTTGCATCGTATGTAAAAGTTCACTCAGAAAATCAGCTAATTTATTGGAAGCAGCTACAGCATACTGCTGGCAAGCCACACCTTTGGC
>JBOFUD010000408.1:0-2502 GCA_051652385.1 Flavobacterium sp. | reverse complement strand
AGATAAAGCAAGAAATAGGCTTTCGACTCTAAGTCATTGGCGTTGTTCAAGTACTTGAGTAAATGAATCAGAAAGCGAACCTCGGTGGCATTTTGAATCATCAAAGTTTCAGAGGACAATAACGGGATTTTCTGTTCCGTCAGGTACTTTGCCACCGCAATTCCTTGATCTCGTTTGCGAGTCAGTACAACGATATCTTTGTATTCAAACCCTTGAGCTACTACTTTTTGAATAGTTGCCAAAGTCGCCAAAACATACAATTGGGTTTTGTCCAAAGACTCCTCTTCGTCGCCATCGGGTGTGGATGGCGGAATAAATGAAATATTTACGTAACCACCTTTTTTTTCATTGGCTATTTGATGGCTGTGATTTTCGTATAAATCTTTATAATCGTCATTGGTAAATTCAGCCGATATCATTTTGAAAAAAGCGTTGTTAAAGTCAATCACTTCTGAATAACTGCGGTAATTTTTATCCAAATGCACCAGTTTTTTATCTGGATTGCTAAAGGGGTTTTCCTTTTTGCTAAGCGCAATAAATTGCTCTGCTTTACCGCCTCGCCAACGGTAAATGGATTGTTTGGGATCCCCTACAATCATCAAGGTACCTTTTACCCCATAATCATCTTGTCCCGCCAACGCATTATCGATTAGTGGAACGAGATTTTGCCATTGCATTTCGGAAGTATCCTGAAATTCATCAATAAAAAAATGACGGTACCGCTCCCCTAAACGTTCATAAATAAAAGGAGCCGGTTGGTTTTGAATTTCGTTATGAATAATCGCATTGAACTCGGCTATAGACAACACATTTTGTTCTTTTTGAATTTTGTCCAACTCCTGACTAACGGTATTTAACAAGGACAAAGGCGTACTGTTTTTCAGGAACGCTTTATAGAAATTTATCTTTTCGAATTTTTTGTAAATCAGCGCTAGTTTTTGCAAAAAATCAGGAATCAGCAATTCAATTAATGCGCGGTCTTTAGCAGTTTTATTGATTTTTACATCATCAAATTCGTGGTAGGTTTTGTTATTTGGATTGAACTTTCCCTCCTGTATACTTACAATGTGTTTTGGAAAATACGCCCCAGAAAAAGATTTTTGATCGATTCCATTGGTTTCAATTTGTTCCAAAATAGCTTGTGCTTCAACGACGGTTTCCGCTTCCAACTGTTTATTGGTAACGATCAATTTCTTTTTGATGGCTACGAATTCGGCTATGGATTTGTTTTGAAATTGAGCAATTTCGTTGCGATTGTTTTCATTGAGCACCAAGCGACCTGTATTTAAAATTTCACGCGAAATGTCCCATGACTTATCATCATCGGTCTTCTCCATGGTAAAATCAATGAGCAATTGCGTCAGGGTTTCGTCTTCTCCGGCCTGCGCAATAATAGCATCTACGGTTTCTACCAATAAATTTTCGGTATCCAAAGTCACCTCGAAGGTCATAGGCAAATTTAGATCATGAGCAAAGGCGCGAATAACTTTGTGCGTAAATTTATCGATGGTCGAAATATCAAAAGCGGCATAATTATGAATGATATGCTTAATAATTTGTTGGGCTTTGGTTTTAATTTGAATCAAAGATAATTCGGCGTCATTCGCTAAATCCTGCATTAAATCGAGTGCTTTGGAGCTGGGTTCGTCTTTGGCAAATTCAGATAGACTGCCTACAATCCTGCTCTTCATTTCGTGTACCGCTTTGTTGGTAAAGGTGATGGCCAAAATATGGCGATACGCATCGTTTTTTGGAGCTACTAAAATAATTTTCAGGTATTCTTTGACCAAGGCATAGGTTTTTCCGGAACCGGCAGAGGCATCGTATATGGAGAAGGAATGGCTTTGTTTCATGTTTTTTTGGGTTGCTTATGAACCTTTTATTGCTTCTTTCAGCGTTTTTAATGGCAAAAGGCTGTGTTGACTAGTAAAAAAATCTCGATTCCCCTGAAGCCCTAGCCCTGATGGGAGCGGCATCCTTTTTATTTTTCTTTAAAAATAAAAAGATATAGCGTACAGCAGGACCCGAGCGAAGCGAACTGACAAAGTAAATAGCTCCTGATTATCAAGCGGATTATTCGAGAAACGGAATTGTTCCTTTGAAAATTTGTTCGTATAATGCTTAAAAGTAGTATTTTTGCAGCATGGAAACAAATAGACAGAAAAAAATAGGCGGTGTGATCCAAAAAGATTTGGTGGACATTTTGCAAGGTGAAGTGAGAAAAAACGGCGTTACAAACTTAGTAATTTCGGTATCCAAAGTTGTGGTAACCTCAGATTTATCGGTGGCTACGGTGCATTTAAGTATTTTTCCACAGGAGAAAGCCAAAGAAACATTAGAAGCTATAAAAACGAATACGACCTTAATCAAACACGATTTATCGCAACGTGTTCGCATGCAATTGCGTAGGGTTCCTAATTTGGTTTTCTTTATTGATGACTCGTTGGACTATATTGAAAAAATTGACAATGCGTTGAAAAATCAGGAAAATCCTATCGAAAA
>JBOFUD010000407.1:0-7496 GCA_051652385.1 Flavobacterium sp. | reverse complement strand
CGTAAAGCCAAATCATTTGCCTCGCTGCCTGTGCAAGCAAAAAAGATTACCTCTAATGATTTTGGAAAATATTTTTGCAACCTTTCGGCATATTCAATGTTGTTTTTATACAAAAAACGGGCATTCGTATTGAGTTTTTTTAATTGATTGGTGGCAGTTTCTGTAATTTCAGAACGAGAATGCCCTATGTGAGCCACATTGTTTATGGCATCCAGGTACTTTTGTCCATTGTCATCAAAAAGATACTGATGCCAACCTCTTACCAAACTCATCGGTTTTTGATAATAATATTCTTGTGCTTGCTGAATCACCGTATTCCTTCTTGTAGCTAAAGTTTCGTGATTGTCCTCGTGCGTTTTGTTTTTAATTCCCAATAAAAAGCTTGGATCTTGGCAGGTTAACGTCCAACCCAACACTTCACTTGGATCACAAAATAAGGAGGTTGTCCCTGCAGTATCTAGCTGAATGAAGAAGTGATTTGGGAAATTTCTCAAAGGATTTTCTTTGGAAACAGTCCCTAAAATTGATCCCGATTTTATTGATTCTTTTTCTTTAAAATTAGAATCGATTCCGTAAACGGTAAAATATGCAGAATCACATCTAAAAAGATATTTGTCGTTGATTTGTTTTTCAAAAATCAAATCAAATGGGGCAAAAATTGTTGTTTTTTCTGGGGCAAAAACACAAACACCCAACAAAATTGTTTCCGATGCTTTTCCTTTTTGACTTAAGGATTTTATCGTTGGAGTTAAATAGTGCGTGTAGCCAAATCCGTTTTCAAGTTGTTTCTGAATCTTGTTGCTACACAAAGTATCGTCAATACAAGCTCCGTCATCATAAATTGTGGCTATAGGAGAAACATCGATAAAAGGTAAATTGATTTCATTCCCCAAAAGCAAATTTGTGGAGGAAGTCATTTTTTCAGAGGTTTTGTAAAAACCACAAGCTTCAAGAAATAAATTGGTTGCAAAGTCATTTTTTTCGAAAGATAGATCTTTGAATACATTCAGATCTACAATAGCCTGTTTCCTCACGTAGGTATTATCCGGCTCCAAGTGTAACTGTCGAGCAGATGCACAAACTATAAGAGCAGAACGCAATTGAATTAAGAAGTACAAAATTTCTACTTCGTCCTGAGTTATAGGAGCGATTTTATGATAATTTCTTAGTACTACATGCGCGTCATTAAAAGGAGTGGTGGTGCCGGTCATTACAGATTCTAGTAATAAAACGGCTATTTCTCCAATAGTCCACGACCAACAAACATCGCCAAAATCAATCAAGCCTTGTACCTGATCTCCAGAGTTGTTTAGTAGCATATTATACCGAGTTAAATCGGCATGAATGACACTTTTTCTCAAACTTGCTAGGGAAGCCGATTTACTTTCAATATTTGAAAGTAGTATCACAATGGCCTCTTTGGCATCAGGGTCTTCAACAAAATTTATCCAATCTTTGATGAATTTTGGAGCAAGTTGTAAATCCCATTGAATGGGCCGCTCGGCTGCTTCATGAGAGAAAGAGGAAAGTTTTTTGGACAAATTACCTGCAAATATTCCAATATTTTCCAACAAGGTATCGGAATGAAAGGGCACGTTTGACAACATTGTTCCTTCCAAGAATTCAAGTACTCTCCACCAATGACCAGAATGAAATAACATTTCGCTACCCGAATGTAAGGCAACAATTTTTGGAATCTGGGTTGATTGCAAATGAAGCAATACTTTATTTTGAAGATCCAACCAATTATTTGGAGTTTCTTCGTTTGCAATTTTCAATACATACTTTTTACCTTCTTTGGTTTTTACCAAAAAATTTTGATCCAAATAACTGTCCAAGGGTTTGAATGATCCATTAATATTCCAATGGTCGTTTAAAACAATAGCAGCTTCCTCGATTGAAAAAGTAGGACAGATTGAAGTAGTCGCTTCCATACGATTTAGAATTTATAGATTTGGATCAAGCTTGGTGCCAAAAATATAGGAATTGATTGTCCAATAATTTTTGTCAACGCTACAGACGCATCTTCAGTTTTTATGATTTTTTGACCTGAAGCAGTGACCAATTTGTACTTTCTATGATTACCTACAAAGATAATATCTTCAATAATTACTTTAAGTGAAATATCATAAACTGTATCAAATGATATATTTTCAGGTCTGATAAACAAAATTCCTTTCGCCTCATTAATTTCATGATTAAAGGCAAAGGTTTGATCGCTTAGACTAAAAGTTTCTTTGGAGTCAATACTGACCGGAATCAAATTCGCCTCTCCAATAAACCCGGCTACAAATTTGGTTTTGGGATGATTATACAAGGTTTGACTGTCTGATAATTGCTCTACGATTCCTTGGTTCATCACCGCAATTCTATCCGACATGGTCAGTGCTTCTTCTTGGTCGTGCGTTACGTAAACAAAAGTTTTATTTAAATCTTTGTGCAATTGTTTCAATTCGAATTGCATTTGTTTTCGCAATTTCAAATCCAATGCCCCCAGAGGCTCATCTAATAATAAAATTTCAGGATCGGGGGCAATCGCTCTAGCAATGGCAACTCTTTGTTGTTGTCCTCCAGACATTTCAAAAGGTTTTCTGTTTTTGAAAGCCGTCATTTGTACCAATTCGAGCATTTCATCCACTCTTTTGTTGCTCTCGGATGTACTTAATTTTTTTTGTTGCAACCCAAAAGCTATATTCTCGGCAACATTTAGATGCGGAAATAAAGCATAATTTTGAAAAACAGTGTTTACATTTCTTTTATAGGGTGGCAATTGCGAAATATCTTTTTTATTGAGTAAAACTTGTCCACTTTCTGGAGTTTCAAAGCCCGCAATCATGCGTAATGTTGTGGTTTTTCCGCAGCCACTTGGACCTAAAATGGTCAAAAATTCGCCATCTTGGATTTCTAAATCTAAATTGTTAACAATTAACGTATTTCCGTATGATTTACTGATTCCTTTTAATTCTAATTTACTCATGCTTAATTTTCTTTATTAAATTGTAAGGAAATAAAAATGGCTGCAGACGATAGTAAAAACACCAAAGTAGCCACAGCATTTACTTCGGGTGTAATGCCTCTTCGCATCATGCCATAAATTTCGATTGGTAAGGTATTTTCTCTTGAAATCAAGAAAAAAGTAACCGGTATTTCATCCATTGAGAGCACCAATGATAATAAAACAGCACCAATTATAGCTGTTTTAATATTCGGCAAAATCACTTTAAAAAAGGCTTGTAATGGTGTAGCTCCCAAATCAAAAGCGGCCATTTCTAGATAGGGATCTAATTTCTTGAAACGAGCCAATATTTGCGTAATCATAATGGCAATCAAGAACGTTGTGTGTCCAATAAAAACGGCTTTTAAAGACAATGGAATTCCCAGTAACGGAAAAAGACTCAACATAGCTACACCAGTCACAATTCCTGGAAGTGTGATGGGAAGTAAAATTAATTTCAGTAAAAATTCTTTACCAAAATAGTGGTACTTGTGCAAAGCATACGCTGAGGGTATTCCGATTATCAAAGCAGCGAGCGTACTTGATATGGCGATTAAAAAACTAACCTGAACGGCCTCGATCATGGATTGATTTTGAAATAATTTCAAATACCAGTCGAAGGAATAATGTTTGATAGGAAAGGAGCTGACGGATTCTTTATTAAACGAAAACCAAATTATAATAAAGATTGGGAAATACAAAAACCACAGCACCGAAAAGGCGGAAATTGAAATTATATAGGTTCTTATTTTTTTCATGACTATTGCGTTTCGTGTTTTTTCTCGTATCGAGAGGAAAGTTCTAGGACTATAAATACCAAAATGAGTAGCACCACACCCACCGCAGATCCCAGAGGCTTATCATTGGAGGTTCCAAATAAATTCTGAACAATACTTGATATAAACAACGTATTTGGGCCACCTAAAAGAGATGCTGCTAAGAAATCTCCGAGCGTAAGTACCAATGCTAAAGTTCCTCCAGAAATAACTCCTGGTAGAATTAATGGAAAAATTACTCTTCTGAAGGTTACCCAAGAATTAGCTCCTAAATCTTTACTGGCTTCCACCAATGATTTTGATATTTGTTCAAAGGATGTATAAATTGGAATGCAAACAAAGGGTAAAAAAATGTAAATTAAACAAAGAATTACCGAAAAATCAGAATACAAAACAAATCGCAAGGGTTTGTCTATAATTCCCATATTGATCAAAGAGGAATTAAAAATTCCGTTTTCTCCAAGAATCACTTTCCAAGCATACGCTCTCACAATATACGACATCCAAAAAGGTAAAACGATTAAAGTGTAATAGAACGATTTGTTTTTGGCAACCTTGAAAGCAATAAAATAGGCCAAAGGTAAACTCAAAATGATGCACACAATTGCAACAATTATGGCATACAAAAAAGTCCTAATCAAGGTTTCGTAATACAACGGATTGGTAAAAATCTTTAGATATGAATCTATATTAAGCTTGTACACTACATTTCCGAAATCATCCGTTGACACAAAACTTTGTGTCAAAATGAACAAGTAGGGCAATACCAAAAACAGGAATAACCACAGCAAAAGTGGAAAAATTAAAATATATTTATTGAAGTTCTTCATTGTGAAAATTATACTTTTTAACCACTTTAGATGAAATTAATTTTACCACATCGAAACACAGAATTTAATGTTTTTTTAAAAGAAAAAGCAGACGTTTTACTATTCCCATAGTTGTTCTATGTGCGAAATAGTGCTATTTCTAATCCTTCTTTTTTTTTAGTACTAATCTATGCTTCTATGTGGTTAAAATTTTATTTTATTTGAATTTCACCCAACGGGTACTTTTTTTAATCAATGTCAAAAATGGCAGTTGCCATTCTTTGGGTTCTTTGTCCGGATGAAAGTGTTTCTGTCAAAATTAATTTTTGTGCACTTTCAGAAGTTAAAACTTCGGCCATATTTCTAATATCACCACAGGGTACACCATTATTTTTTAATTCAGTTAGCAAATAAGTAGCGTCGAATGCTGCAAAAGCTTTCGATAACAAAAAGCTCAATTGTTCTCTGTTTTTTACTCGTAGACTATTTGATTTAAAACGAGTATCGGCACTAATTTCGTTGTTTTGTAGCGTCGTGCAAAGAGCCATAAACTGTTTGTCATTGCCAACTGCAAGTACAATGGCTGTATCATCTTGGGTGTAAAATGTTTCGCCGTAAGGGGCAATGTTTGGATGCAAACTTCCCATTCTCTTTGGGATAATTCCACCCATTAAATAATTGGTTGCTTGATTGGCTAATGACGCCAAAGCTGCATTGTACAAAGAAACATGTACCGTAGCGCCTAGATTTGAACTGCTTTTTTTAAGTAGGGCAATCAAAATGGCTTCTTTAAGATGGTGCGCCGCCAAAACGTCAATAATGGCAATTGGAATTTTGACAGCGGCACCTTCTTTCTCACCATTGATGAACATCAATCCTGCTTCTGCTTGCAATACAACATCAAAAGCAGGTGTTTCATTTTGAGTGCCATAGCCACTTATTTGAGCATAAATTAATTTTGGATACTTTTTTCTGAGTGTAGCTGCATCGAGTCCAATTTTTTTTGCTGAGGAGGGTTTAAAATTTGCAATTACAATATCAGCCGTTGAAATTTCATTCAAAACCAATTCGAGATCGTTGCTTTGGTTCAAATCGGCCCAAATTACTTTTTTGTTATAATTCACTGAACTATAATATCCGGATTGATTTTCTTTGATTTCAGTTTCTAAAAGCCAACTTCTAGTGACATCTCCATTGTTGGAGGGATTTTCGACTTTTATAACAGTCGCTCCCAATTCAGCAAAAAACATGCCTACAGCTGGACCAGCCAAAACCCCTGCTAATTCCACTATTTTTAAACCCGAAAAAAGTTCTTGCTTGTTCAATTTAGCTGAATTTTTATGTAACTATTGATTTTTTACTTCACTCCAGATTTCATTGTATCTTTTTCTGTTTTTAACAGGTTGCCAAAAATTTAATGTTTTAAACATTTGATCCATGCTTGCAACCTCCATTAATTTTTGAGTTTCTGGAGTCAATAAAGCATTCGCTTCTGGATTTGAAACATAATACTGAGTAAACTCGGCTATCTGAGCCATTACTTTTGGTTGAGAAACATATTCTAACCAAAGTTCTGCCAATTGTTTGTTTTTAGCTCCTTTCACAATCATTAAACGGTCAATCCAACCTGTAGCTCCCTCCGCAGGAATAACAGCTTTGATGTTCATGCCTTGCTTGTTTAAGTTTGCTAGGGTCAATGGCCAACCCACAGCAGCAACCACTTCTTTATTTTTAAGTAAATTATCTAATTCACCTGCAGACGTCCAGTTTTTGCGAATTTGAGGTTTCAATTCCACCAATTTTGCTTTACAAGCAAGCAATTGTTCTTCTGTTAAATTGTATAAAACGGAAGGATCTTTTTTGTCATACCCTAACAATTGAGCGGCTAAATATATAGACGAAATATCATCATACATGGCGATTTTACCTTTGTATTTTGGATCAAAGAAAAGGTTCCATGAAGTAGGTGTTTCTTTGATAACATCGGCATTGTATACTAAATAATCTGGACCCCAAGTAAAGGGCATGCCATAGGTTTTTCCGTCTTTTTGAACATCTTTCATACCAACTAAAACTGGAGAAAGCGATTTCCAAGCGGTTAGTTTTTCTACATTTAAAGGTTCAGCCAAATCAGAAGCAACGATAAAACCAGCCACATCAGATGATGGGGTAATTACATCGTAACTTGCTCCACCGCCGCTTTGTAGCTTAGAAACCAATTCATCCGATGATCCAAAATACGTTCCTTTTACGGTTACGCCATATTTTTCTTCAAATTCTTTTGTAAAGGAAGCATCTGCATAGCCTTCCCAAGCCAAGATATTAAGTGTACTCCCTTTAAGAGCATTCAAATCTAAGACCTCGCTTTTTGGTTCTTCGGTTTTTTTTCCACAGCTTGAAAATAATACTGTAAGTGCAAATAAGGATACTGCTAGTTTTTTCATTTGGTTTGTTTTTTGGTTAGTATTAAAATTCCATCCTTCTAAACCTGAGGGTAGGGAAGGGAAAGGACATTATTTAATGATATTTAATAACTTTCGAGCTTAGTTAAAAGCAAGTTTAGTGATGCTCGCTCAATTTGGTAGCGGGGTCAATTGGCCAGTACATTAACACGGAACAATTGCCACTTCTTGGATCATCCAAATAGTCAAAAAGCGGTTCAACTAGCGTAAAACCACATTTTGTTTGAGCAGTAACTGTTGGGTCAATTATTTCGCCTTTAATTAATTGGTCACAATATTCAGCGATAGTCATTGTATCTTTTACTTTATCGAATCCTATTGGCATGCCTGCGGTCATTTGCCCCAAACATCCTATTTGTTTCGCCACTTCTTGACGTGCGTTATAGATAGCTTTACCAATTCCTTTTCCTTGATAATCAGGATGCACAGAAACATCCAATCCATAAAGCCATTC
>JBOFUD010000406.1:0-10363 GCA_051652385.1 Flavobacterium sp. | reverse complement strand
TACAAAATCAGCTGTTGTTAATAACTCTTGTTTTTCGCTGTATATGGCGCACTCAAATTCGATCTTCACGGACGTCTGCCTTTTGAAACGGGTTCGCACGGTTAACAAATCATCATAACGTGCCGATTTTTTATAATTGATAGTCATAGAGACAATGGGCAATGCAACGCCGTTCTCTTCCATTACTTTATACGAAACCCCCTTATTTCTAAGCCATTCTACCCTTCCTATTTCAAAATAGGGTACATAATTGCCATGGTAAACGACTCCCATTTGATCCGTTTCTGAATAACGAACGCGTACTTCAACTTGATGTTCTTTCATTGGTATTTCTTAAATAAAAATTAAAAATTTTCGTGTCCTTACAACATTTTTTTCTAAAATTATCGGTCCATATATTTTTTTATACAAAAAATTATTCACACTTTTGTTGATCTAGGAATAGCACCAAACAACCTCAGTTTTTTGCTTCAAAAATCAAGTAAAGTAAAAATAATTTCGCCAAATCTATGAATAAAACTGCACAATCGGTATGGGAAAACTGTTTATCTTTTATAAAGGACAACATTCAAGAACAAGCCTACAAAACTTGGTTTGAACCAATCAAATCAGTTGAGCTAACCGACAATGCTTTGTATATTCAAGTGCCAAGTAAATTCTTTTATGAATGGCTAGAGGAGCATTACGTAAAATTATTAAAAGTCGCGTTAACCAAAGAATTGGGCAAAAACGCAAAATTGCTTTATAAAATAAGAATGGAGAATACCTATGGCAACAAACAACCGTTTACAGAACAGTTGCCAAGTGCTAATCGTGTGGTGATGAAACCGCAAGAAGTAGATGCTCCTATCAAAAATTTAAATCCAGAATTAAAAAATCCATTTGTAATTCCTGGCATCCGAAATTTAAAAATTGAATCTCAATTAAATCCTAATTATAGTTTTGATAACTTTTTAGAGGGAGACTCCAACCGTTTGGCGCGTTCTGCAGGTATGGCCGTTGCCAACAAACCTGGAGGCACATCCTTCAATCCATTATTGATTTTTGGAGGTGTAGGATTAGGAAAAACCCACTTAGCACACGCCATTGGTGTGGAAATTAAAGACAAATATCCTGAGAAAACGGTTTTATATATTTCTGCCGAAATTTTCACACAGCAATACATCGACTCGGTCAAGAAAAACAACCGAAATGACTTTATCCATTTCTATCAATTAATCGATGTGTTAATTATAGATGATGTTCAATTTTTATCAGGAAAATCGGGAACACAAGACGTGTTTTTCCATATTTTCAATTACTTACACCAAAACGGAAAGCAGGTAATTTTAACTTCAGATAAAGCGCCTGTAGATATGCAGGATATTGAGCAACGTTTGTTGTCTCGTTTTAAATGGGGACTATCAGCCGAGTTACATCAACCGGATTACGAAACCCGTATTTCGATTTTGAAAAATATCTTATACCGAGATGGAGTAGAAATCCCTGAAGAAATTATAGAGTATGTAGCCCGCAACATCAAATCGAATGTTCGTGAACTCGAAGGTGCTATTATCTCTTTAATCGCACAGTCCTCTTTCAATAAAAAAGAGGTAACTATTGAGTTAGCGAAAAGTGTGGTTGAAAAATTCGTCAAAAACGTAAAAAGAGAAATCTCAATCGATTATATTCAAAAAATCGTTTCTGATTATTTCCAATTGGATATCGAAACTTTACAGTCAAAAACAAGAAAGCGCCATGTAGTGCAAGCGCGCCAATTGGCTATGTTTTTTGCTAAAAAATTCACCAAGGCCTCACTAGCAAATATTGGCTCGCAAATTGGCGATCGCGATCATGCAACCGTTTTACATGCCTGCAAAACTGTGGATAATTTAGTATCGACCGACAAACAATTCAAGAAATACGTTGACGACATAAACTCGAAATTAACGCTATAAACGCGCAGTAGTATGCCGGTAAAAATAGTAATGGTGTGTTTGGGAAATATTTGCCGATCACCATTGGCCCAAGGAATTTTGGCTGCCAAACTTCCTTCAGAAAAATTCTTAATCGACTCGGCAGGAATGGGTTCTTGGCATATTGGGCATGCTCCCGACAAACGCTCCATAGCAGTAGCTCAAGAACACAATATCAGTATTGAACATCAAAAAGGAAGACAATTTAGCGCCAAAGATTTTAATGATTTTGACTACATCTACGCCATGGACATCACCAATTACGACGACATCATCGCTATGGCCAAAAACGATGTACAAAAAAATAAAGTTCACATGATTTTGAACGAACTATTTCCAGACGAAAATGTAGACGTACCCGATCCGTATTATGGATTAACCAACGGTTTTGAAAATGTGTATCAAATGCTGGATGAAGCCTGCGAAGTCCTTGCTGAAAAACTCATTAAAAAACATACGTAATTTTTGCATTAAACCTCTATTTACTGCATAAATCAAAATACTTTCCTTTTTGAATTGAACGCAACAGATCAAATGAAAAAGATACTATTATTGCTCAATTACAAAAAATCATAGACAAGTTCAGATAGTTTTATAACTTTGTGAAAACACAGCATATGTTAGTAGTAAAAAATTTTTCAGACTTAGATTTGACAAAAACGTACACCTATTCCGATTACTTGCTTTGGCAATTTTCAGAGCGAGTGGAGCTAATCAAAGGTTATATTCGTGAAATGAGTCCTGCCCCAAGCAGAAAACATCAAACGATTTCACAGAATTTGAATTGGAAAATTTATAGTTTTTTCGAAAATCATCCTTGTAGTGTTTTTGTTGCCCCTTTTGACGTCAGACTTCCGATTGCCTCTTCAAAAAAAAACACTACTGTGGTACAACCTGATTTGTGCATTATTTGTGATGAAAACAAATTAGATGATAAAGGCTGCAACGGCGCACCTGATTTAATTGTAGAGATATTATCACCCAACAACAGCAAGCATGATGTAGATACCAAATTCAATTTATATCAAGAAAGTGGGGTAAAAGAATATTGGATAGTAGCACCCGAAGAACGTTTTGTTTTAGTGTACACCTTACAAAACGAAGAATACATCGGATTAAAACCCTTTTCTGAAGGGCAAATAATTAAAAGCCCACTGTTTTCAGAAATGCAAATTACAGTTGACGAGGTATTCAAAAGAATAAACAAAGAAAACCACTAAATGAAACCAAATCTTTCACTAGGAAAACTATATTTAATTCCCACCACTATGGGCGATTGCGACCCCATGGATGTTTTGCCTCAAACCATCAAAAGAAGCATTGACTTCATTGATCATTTCATCGTAGAAAACGAAAAAACGGCCCGAAAATCCATCAAAATTGTACAGCCCGAAAAAAAGCAGTCCGAATTGGTGCTTTTTACCCTAAACAAACATACCGAAAACAAAGAACATTTGGCTATGATGCAACCCTTATTGGAGGGGAAAAACATGGGACTTATGAGTGAAGCCGGTTGTCCAGGCGTAGCCGACCCCGGCGCTGTAATAGTAAAAATCGCCCATGAAAAAGGCATACAAGTTATCCCCTTGGTAGGCCCTTCCTCTATCCTCTTAGCCCTTATGGCTTCAGGAATGAACGGACAAAGCTTTACCTTCAATGGCTATTTACCCATCGAAAAAGAAGAGAAAAAATCGGCACTAAAATTCTTAGAAAAATTATCTTTCGACAAAAATCAAACGCAAATTTTTATCGAAACCCCGTATCGAAACAACAAACTGCTCGAGGATTTGATCCAAATACTACATCCCGAAACCCATCTTTGCGTAGCCACCGATATCACCCTACCTACCGAATATATCAAAACCAAAAAAGTAGCCTCTTGGAAAAAAGAAAAAATAGACCTACACAAACGTCCTACTATTTTTATTTTACACAAAATGTAAGCAAACCGTTTTTTATTATATCTGCATAACTAACTAATAAAAAACCATTTATGAAAATTACCAAACGCGATGTGAACGTCTTTTTATTCGGCATGCTAACCTGGATGTCTATAGAATTCATTTACGACTGGGAAAACAACGTGAAAGATTTTGAAAAAGGTTGGGAATCCGCTGGAACAAATTCCAAATAAAACACGAATAAAACCTGTAACCAAAATGTACAGGTTTTTTTATGGTTCCTTTTTAAGAGCAGGAAACAAAAGGTTTTTCAGGAAACAAAGTCCCGTGATCCGCTCTATCTTTCCTGCCGAACCCCGGCAGCAAAGGATGCCACTCCTCCCGGGGCTAAAAGCCAAAAATAGACCCTCTTGTAATCATTCTAAAAAAAATGACTCAAAATAAAGCACAAGCAACTTGTGAAACTTTCATAAACAATCCTTAAAAAATAGTCCCCGAAAACAAAAAGGAATCTCTTTTAATTCTTATTTTTGCAACATAATAAAAATTCAAAAAAAATATGCTAATTATTGGAATTGCAGGAGGAACAGGAAGTGGAAAGACAACAGTAGTACATCAAATCATGAACGAACTGCCCGATGCCGAGGTAGGTATTATTTCTCAAGATTCCTATTACAAAGAAAACAAAAACCTCAGCTACGACGAGCGTTCCAACATCAACTTTGATCACCCAAGAGCCATAGATTTTGAGCTCTTAGTAGCCCATTTGAAAGAATTAAAAAAAGGCAACATCATCAATCAACCGGTTTATTCATTCATCAAACACAACAGAACCGACGATACCATCGTAACCCACCCAAGAAAAGTAATGATTGTAGAGGGAATACTTATCTTTACCAATCCTGAAATTCGCGAATTATTTGATATAAAAATATACGTTCATGCTGATTCAGATGAACGCTTAATCCGAAGATTACGAAGAGACATCTCCGAAAGAGGCCGCGATATGGAAGAAGTTTTGAGTCGCTACCAGCATACTTTAAAACCCATGCACGAACAATTTATCGAACCCACCAAAGCCTACGCAGACATTATTATTCCTAATGACAAATACAATACTGTTGCCATTGATGTAGTGCGCGCCGTTATAAATCAACGCATTTCGTAATTTGTACTTTAAACCTAAACTACAGCGATGAAAAACCCATACAAAAACAAAAAATGGTTCAAACTACTCGGTAATAAATATATCTGGGTTTCTTTGTTTTTCATCGTTTGGATGACGTTTTTGGATAATTATTCTTATTTTGACCATGAAATTTTAAATAAAGAAATAGAAGAGTTAAACGAAAATAAAAAATACTACCAAGAAGAAATAAAAAAAGATAAAAAAAGCATCCAAGAGCTCAACAATTCAGAACAAATAGAAAAATTTGCACGCGAAAAATATTATATGAAAAAAGAAAACGAAGACATTTACATCATAGAATTTGAAGGCGATACGTTACAATAACTCAATCTAAACACACCTATGAATCAACATTTATTTGAAGCATTCCATGCCGTTTCGGCTAAACAGTGGAAACAAAAAATTCAATATGAACTCAAAGGTGCCGACTACAACGATACGGTAATTTGGAATTCCCCAGAAGAAATAAAAGTAAAACCATTTTATGACAAAGAGGATATAAAAAAACCCTTCAATACCAGCACAAATGCAACGGCATTTAAAATTTGTCAACCTATTTTTGTACAGGACCTCAACAAATCGATAGAAAGAGCCTTAAACACTATTCAACGTGGCGCTACGAGTTTGCGGTTCACCCTTCCAAATGAAAACATTGACGTCGAAAAATTACTACACGCTCTTCCTTTGGATCAAATCACGGTGTATTTTGATTTTCAATTTCTCTCAATCGATATCGTACAACGAATTGACCAAATTGCAGTTGAAAAAAAAGCTGTTATTTTCTGTTTACTTGACCCCATTGGACAACTAGCACAAGATGGCAATTGGTTTGCTACTGCTCAAAAAAATAATTTCGAAACGTTGGAGTTACTTTTTAAAAACACAAAAAGCTGCTCTTTACTCAGCATCAATATTGGCTTGTATCAAAATGCAGGCGCGACCATGATACAAGAAATCGGGTATGGTCTGGCCCACGCCAACGAATACTTTAATCGTATTCCGAATAGTAAAAAAAGTGTAGTCTTTGAAGTCGCCATAGGAAGTAATTATTTTTTTGAAATCGCCAAATTAAGAGCTATGCGCCAAGTTGTTGAAGCTTTGATCAATGCATATGATTTCAATATGGATTGTCATATTTTAGCAACACCCACCAAAAGGAACAAAACAATTTACGACTACAATGTCAACATGCTGCGAACCACTACAGAGTGCATGAGTGCCATTTTGGGAGGAGCCGATGCTGTGGCCAATTTACCTTATGATGCTTTATATCACAAGGACAATGAATTTGGCGACCGGATCGCAAGAAATCAATTACTGATTTTGAAAAATGAATCGTATTTCGACAGGGTTAATAATCCGGCCGACGGAAGTTATTACATCGAAAGCATCACACAACAATTAGCAGAAAAAGGACTTCAATTGTTTAAAGATATCGAAAAAAACGGGGGGTTTTTGAAACAATTGAATGAAGGAATCATCAAAAGAAAACTTCAAGAAAGCGCCGATAAAGAACAGGAATTATTTGATTCCGGAAAAAAAGTATTATTGGGAACCAACAAACATCCCAACAAAGCGGATCGAATGAAAAATGATTTAGAATTGTTCCCTTTTGTAAAGATCAATCCAAGAAAAACTTTGATCACCCCCATCATCGAAAAGCGATTGGCCGAAAAAATTGAACAGGAACGACTCGCTATCGAGTAATGTACCAACCTAAACCGACTCTCTATTAATGTTCCAGCCATGAAAAGAAAAGACATTCAACACCTCACCTTAAACGGTTCAAAAAAAGAAACTAGCACCACTAGCGATGCTTTTTTCTCAACTGCAGAAGGCATAATGATTCCACGCAATTACTCTGAAAAAGATGTCGAATCACTAGAACATTTGGGATTTGGAGCAGGATTCGCACCTAATTTACGAGGTCCCTACGCTACAATGTATGTACGTAGACCTTGGACCATTCGCCAATATGCCGGATTTTCAACCGCTGAAGAAAGTAATGCTTTTTATCGTCGCAACCTGGCTGCAGGACAAAAAGGATTATCGATTGCATTTGATCTTCCTACCCATCGTGGCTATGATTCAGATCACGAACGGGTGGTTGGAGATGTTGGAAAAGCGGGAGTAGCAATTGATACTGTGGAGGATATGAAGGTATTATTTGATCAAATTCCTTTACAAGAAATGTCGGTATCCATGACTATGAATGGCGCCGTTTTGCCCATCATGGCGTTTTATATTATAGCGGCAGAAGAACAAGGAGTCTCTCCAGAACAACTCTCGGGAACGATTCAAAATGACATTTTAAAGGAGTTCATGGTGCGCAATACCTATATCTACCCTCCCACTCCTTCGATGAAAATTATTGCCGATATCTTTGAATTTACCAGCAAAAAAATGCCGAAATTCAACTCCATTTCTATCTCCGGTTATCACATGCAAGAAGCAGGAGCCACAGCAGATATTGAGTTAGCCTACACCTTAGCCGATGGTCTAGAGTACATTCGAACAGGCTTAGCGACTGGAATGAAAATTGATGAATTTGCCCCTCGATTGTCTTTTTTCTGGGCCATTGGAATGAATCATTTTATGGAAATTGCCAAAATGCGTGCCGGTAGAATGCTGTGGTCCAAATTGCTCAAAGAATTTAGTCCAGCGGATGAAAAATCACTGGCCTTGCGCACCCATTGTCAAACCTCGGGATGGAGTTTAACTGAGCAAGATCCGTTTAATAACGTGGCGCGAACGGTTATCGAAGCCACGGCAGCTGCTTTTGGAGGCACACAATCATTGCATACCAATGCGCTAGATGAGGCCATTGCCTTACCAACCGATTTTTCGGCGAGAATTGCAAGAAATACGCAAATATATTTACAAGAAGAAACCCAAATCACCAAAACCGTTGACCCTTGGGGAGGCAGTTATTATGTAGAAAGTCTTACGAATGAAATTGCCGAAAAAGCCTGGCTATTGATTCAAGAAGTAGAAGCATTGGGGGGGATGACTAAGGCTATTGAAGCGGGAATTCCAAAGTTAAGAATTGAAGAAGCTGCTGCAAGAAAACAAGCAAGAATCGACAGCGGACAAGATATTATTGTAGGTGTCAATCAATATCGACTGGAAAAAGAGGATCCTCTGCAAATTTTAGATGTAGACAACCAAATGGTTCGAAAACAGCAGTTGGCGCAATTAGAAATAATTAAGGCGAATAGAGACGCAGTAAAAGTAAAAAACAGTCTCGAAAAATTGATTCATTGTGCCAAAACCAGCGAAGGCAATTTATTGGAAATAGCCGTAGAAGCCGCAAGAAACCGAGCGACTTTGGGCGAAATAAGTGATGCCTTAGAAACCGTTTTTGGACGTTACAAAGCTCAAATCAAATCCTTTAGCGGAGTGTATAGCAAAGAAATTAAAGACGACAAGAGTTTTGAAAAAGCCAAGCAACTTGCAGATGCTTTTGCAAAACAAGAAGGCAGAAGGCCCAGAATTATGATTGCCAAAATGGGACAAGATGGTCACGACCGTGGGGCCAAGGTAGTCGCCACCGGTTATGCCGACGTAGGTTTTGACGTAGATATAGGTCCTTTATTTCAAACACCAGAGGAAGCAGCCAAGCAAGCCGTTGAAAATGATGTGCATATCTTGGGAGTTTCTTCCTTGGCGGCAGGTCATAAAACCTTGGTTCCACAAGTTATTGAAGCTCTCAAAAAATACGGTCGCGAGGATATAATGGTCGTTGTAGGCGGAGTTATACCGGTGCAAGATTACCAATTTCTTTTTGATGCGGGAGCCGTTGCCGTTTTTGGTCCAGGTACTAAAATTAGCGCGGCAGCAATTAGTATTTTGGAGATTTTAATGGTGGAATAATGTATTTTCCCCTAAAGTTAAAATAAAAAGCTGATGAGTGGAAACAAACTTTAATAAGCGCAAATCAATTTCCTTTGGAGCTCCGATTAAGGTCAAAATTTTCTTGATCCACGATCAAACAAGGCAAGAGATAACTTCCTTTGCCCGCTTTCGCTTGGGTGAAGCGAGCAGCGGTAAATTACAAACTAAAAAAAACTTTGTGGGCAATACAAAAAAAGCCATGAACTGAATCATAGCTTTATTGAAAAATGTGCTATTTAAATCGAATGCACTGTAGCATTGACATCTGCTACTATATTGGAGGTATCATACCCTCCAAATTTTTTTAGATAACTTCGTAATGATGTGCCATAGGCATCACGAAAAAACCTTTTACCCTTGTACCGAAAAAATTTCTTCACAGAACCCGCGCCAGCTAAATGCGCGGCAGCCAATATTCCGGACTCCGTGATGAGGATTCCGTCGATAATGCTTCCTTCATGTTTTTCGATAACAGTTTCTAACAATTGTTTATTTTTTGACAACAAGGCCACAAATGCCTTTTCTTGTAATTCAGGACTGTTTAAAAACTTTTTAGGGCTTTTGACGCCCACTGCTTTGAGGGTTTGCACCCCGAACTGATATTTACCCAAATATCCCAAAGAATTTACTTTTTTATACTTTCCTTGTGATTCTTTTTGAGCCACTGCTTCTTTGAAACCAACAAACTTATTTTGGGTAAAGGGAATATCGAAAGTTAAAGAATCTTTCAAAGGCGTAGCAGCTATTTTGCTTTCCTTTTGTACTAATTGAACCTTTTGAATGAGGCTCTTCTTCTCATTTTTAAAACTCAAGCTGGCATAAACAACGATCGCCATCAAACTCAAGAAAAAATACCATTTCTTTGTCATAAATTAATTTTCTTCACCCGCTGTCACCCTGTGAAATTATTGCTGCAAAGATACCACTAAACAAAAATGCAATTGAAAATCAAGCTGTTAAAAAATGTTAAAAGTAAATTGAATGAGCTTTAAGCCCTTTAGATGAGCTATATGACAAGGTTGGCGCAGGCACTTTTAAAGTGTTAATTATAGAAAAAATAGTTCTTAAAAAGGAATTATTAGTCTGTATTTTCTGAAAATTAATATCAAAACTGATATAAAACTGTCTTTCTCGGGAGTCCATACCCGCATTTCCATACAACATGCCATCGGCTCCATAACCAATAGCAACATTTAACCATTTAGGGAAAGAAGTGTTGGGTAAAAAAGACGCCAAATTTGCCGACAACCAATAGGTTTGGCCATTGTAATCTTTCAAAATTTGTTCGGAGAAACTACTCCCAAATTTATCGCGATTTTGTTGCGCAAATGAAGTAGTATGAAAAGAGAACTTTGGAATAATGCGCTGTTCGTTCCAAAGCAATTCTTGGGAAACATAAAGTCCCGTCCCTAAGGCATTGGCAA
>JBOFUD010000405.1:0-5466 GCA_051652385.1 Flavobacterium sp. | reverse complement strand
CCTACACTCCGGCAAGAGCCATGCTAAAAGAAGGACTCCCCCTTGCTTTGGCTACAGATTATAATCCTGGATCGACTCCGTCTGGAAACATGAATTTTGTAGTATCAACTGCATGTATCAAAATGAAAATGACCCCCGAGGAGGCCATCAATGCAGCCACAATAAATGGCGCTTATGCTATGGGACTTTCTACTTCTCATGGAAGCATAACTGTTGGTAAAAAAGCAAATCTTATCCTTACCAAAGTACTTTCTTCTTATTATCAACTACCTTACGCATTTGGAAGTAATTTAATAGATAAGGTCTTTCTTGATGGAAAAATTTGTACATAAAAAAAGGAGGAAATTAAATTTCCTCCTTTTTTTATAAGATATACAACCAATTACTTCAAAGTAAAACTTGTTTTAGAAACCAATTCACCTTTATCAAAAATATTGATGAAATAAGTACCTTTTTCGAAATTTTTTCCCGGAAGATCTTCTGAAACGTCTACTGTTTTGTTTTTGTATGTTACAGTAGTTGCAAAACTATACGTTAGCGTTTTATCACCAAAGGCTTCAGTTTGTTTGTCGCCAAGTACATTGTTTTTGCTGTCAATAACTTGTACGAAATATGTTTTATCACCTGATTTAGCAATTTGATTTTCGGCAATTGTGAAGCTAATTTTTAAAATATCCGCTCTACTGGCTCTTTCAGTTTCAATTTGCTTACCAGAACTTCTTAATTTATAGGCTGATGTTTTAGTATTTAAAACCGTAAGTTTTGATCCTTTTTCAACAGTTTTAGATAAATCTTCATTTTGACCTACTAAAACTTCATTGAATTTTTTAGATTCACCCAAAACTACGACTGTACTGTCTCTTTGAGCGGTAACTCTCTGGTTGGCTACTTTTAATCCTTCATTTTCAGTCATCAAAACTTTCATTTTGTTTTGTAAAGCTGATAATTGTGTTTTGTATTTAGATACATCACCCTTGGATTGATTTAATTCATCCATAAGAGCTACAATTTTATCTCTTTCTAGGATTAACTCATCAGACATTGTAGTGTTTTCTGCAATGGCTGCGTCATAGGTTGTTTTTAACGTTTGTAAATCCTTCATCACGGATTCTTTTTCTGTAATCGTGGTAGTTAACTCGGTTTGTACCACATCTTTATCCGAAGATAATTTAAAAATATACACCAAACTTCCCACCAATAATACTGCTAATACTGCGATAATAGCTTTTAAACTTGAATTGTTTTGTTCTTTTTCCATGTAAATTTAATTTTTGAGCAAATTTAAGTAAATCTTTTAGTGATATAACGACTGTTAACATATTTATAGTATTTTTGGAAGAAAAAAAATGGAAAAATTAATCCAATTCACAACAAGTGATCTGGCTAAAATTACCAATCACCGTAGCGGAGAGATCAAATTTGGTGAAAAGATGATTACCATTCCGAAAGATGCAGATTTTATTCCTTTTCTAAAATCTACAGAAGCGAAATATATATTGTTAGGAATTCCTGAAGACATAGGTGTAAGAGCAAATTATGGTCGTCCCGGAGCGGCATCTGCGTGGGATAGCGCAATAAAAAGTATTGCCAACATTCAGCATAACCGGTTTTGTAAAGGAAGCCAAATTCTTGTTTTAGGGCAAATTGATGTCCGACAAGAAATGGAGGAAGTGAAAGATTTAAATTTCAACAACAGTGAGGATCGATCAAAACTGAGTTTGCTGGTCAAAAAAATAGACAAAGAAGTATCGTACATTATTTGTACTATCGTTCAAGCAGGAAAAATTCCAATTATTATTGGAGGTGGCCACAACAATGCCTACGGAAACATAAAAGGAACAGCATTGGCTAAGGGAAAAGCCATCAATGCTATTAATTTTGATGCCCATTCTGATTTTAGAATTCTAGAAGGGCGCCACAGTGGTAATGGTTTTTCTTACGCCTATGAAGAAGGTTTTTTGAAAAAGTACTTTATTTTTGGCCTTCACGAAAATTACACATCAAAAAGCGTTCTAGATATCATCAAAAAATTAGAGGATCGAGTTCGCTTTAATACGTACGATAGTATTAATGTTCGAAAAGAAAAAGATTTTAGACAAGAATTAGCTTTAGCACTTGATTTTATTAAAGGAGAATCTTTTGGACTGGAAATTGATTTAGATGCTATTCCTAATATTCCTAGTAGCGCCATGACTTTAAGTGGTTTCTCGATAGAGGAATTGCGCCAATTTATATCATTTTTTGCGCAACAAAAAAATGCAGCTTACATTCATATCTGTGAAGGAGCTCCCGATTTGGATCACCATCAAAACAGTCATTTAGTGGGAAAACTGATTGGTTATTTGGTTACTGATTTTATAAAAGGTCACAACCAAAATTTTATTTAATTCACCCTTTCCTAGAGAAGTTTATTTAGCGTTTATGTTAGAATTATGCTTTTAAATAATAACACTATCTTTGCAAACCTATTCTTTAAGAATTTTTAAAGAATTTTAAAACAAAAATTATGTTATTCGAAGATTTATCTCTTTCTAAAAGTATACAAAAAGCAGTGTTTGAACAAGGATATACTGCTCCTACTCCTATTCAGGAACAATCTATTCCTTTAATTTTGTCAGGCAAAGATCTTGTCGGATGCGCACAGACAGGCACAGGTAAAACCGCTGCATTTGCGATACCAATAATTCATCAGTTGCACCGAATAGTTGGATCATCAAAAAAGAAAAAAGAAATTAGAGCCTTAGTAGTGACACCTACCAGAGAGTTGGCGGTGCAAATTGGTCAAAATTTTGATACGTACGCAAAATACACCAACTTAACACAATTGACTATTTTTGGAGGTGTTTCTCAAAACCCTCAAGTTGACGCTTTGCGTCAAGGTGTGGATGTGTTGATCGCTACCCCCGGAAGATTATTGGACTTGCATAAACAGGGTTTTATTGACTTAGATAGTTTGCATACTTTAGTGCTAGACGAAGCTGATCAAATGTTGGATATGGGATTTGTAAACGACGTAAAAAAGATTGTAAAACTAACCCCGAAAAATAGGCAAACTTTATTGTTTTCGGCGACGATGCCTATTGCAATTAGAGAATTGGCTGAAATGTTTTTGAATGACCCTGCAACCGTAACGGTTTCTCCAGTTTCCTCAACCGCCGAAAAGGTAGAACAACATTTATATTTTGTGGAAAAAGCGGAAAAACGCAATCTTTTGTATCATTTAATAAAAAACGAAAACCTTTCCGATGTTTTAGTGTTTTCAAGAACAAAGCATGGCGCTGACAATGTTGTAAAAGCATTGCAAAAACGCGGTGTTGCTGCAGAAGCTATTCATGGCGATAAATCTCAAAATGCCAGACAGCGTGTTTTGGATGCCTTTAAAAACAAAGAAATTGGAGTTCTCGTCGCAACTGATATTGCAGCTCGCGGAATTGATATTGATCAGCTCCCTTTTGTGATTAATTTTGACCTGCCTAACATACCCGAAACCTACGTACACCGCATAGGAAGAACTGGTAGAGCAGGAAATGGTGGACTCGCTATTTCATTTTGCGGAAAAGACGAGCACCCGTATTGGAAAGATATTCAAAAATTAATTAAAGTAGATGTAAAAACGATTTCAGAGCATCCTTTTCCTTGGCAATCTGGCAATCCCGGAACAACAAATGAAGCTCCAAAAAATTCAAATAGAAGTGCAGGAGCCCATAAATCTCGCAAATCAGCAAATGCAAAACAAAATAAAAAGCGTTGGTATTAACCAGCGCTATGCGACTTTGCAATTAATGAATGTATTATTTTGAACAATTTAGACTGGTCAAATGGCTTTATGATAATGTCGTTAAGTCCTGCTGACAGTGATTCCTCAGCTATTTCTTCTTTGTCAAAGGCGGTAAGCGCTACTATTGGAGTTGTTATATTTTTTTGTCGAATTAAACGTGTTGTTTCAAACCCGTTCATTATTGGCATATTAATATCCATCAGGATGATATCAAAAGTTTCATTTTCAACAGCTTCAAGAGCCTGAAAACCATCTTCAACAACACTACATTTGAAATGGTTTTTCTCCATTAACTTTTTGGTTACTAATTGATTAATTCTATTGTCTTCAACTATAAGAACTTTAAACAAATGGCTTGTACTTAAGTCTACATTCATGTTGTTTATGATTTCGTTCGTTTTATTCAAATCACTTTCAAAAGGGATGACGAATGAAAATGTTGTTCCTTTACCCAAAACACTATCCAAATTAATCTCACTTTCAAATAACTCTAACAGTCTTTTTACGATTGATAAACCCAATCCTGTACCTTGATAATCAGTTTCGTTTCGTCCTACTTGTACGAACTTATCGAATATTTTAAGTTGATCTTTGGAAGCAATTCCAACCCCAGTATCCGAAATTTTAAACTGTATAAAACAATTGTTTCCTTCTTTTTTCTCTAAATCAGCACTGATCGTTATGGTGCCATTTTTTGTGAATTTTAAAGCATTACTTGTCAAATTCATGATGATTTGAGCAAACCGTAATTTGTCTCCAATTACGTATTCTGGAATGTTTGCATTGATAACAATAGCAACCTTGTTTTTATTGTTTTGAGCCAAAAATGATAAAGATTGAACAATCATTTCTATCTCGTCAGAAATATTGAAAGTCATATATTCTAAAATAATTCTGTTTTCTTCTATTTTATTTATTTGCAAAATATCATTAATCAAAGAAAGCAAATAACGCGCAGAAAATTTTAAAGAACTAAGGTGTGTACTATTGGCTAAATCCTTATATTCATCTATCAACATATTGGTAATTCCAATTACGCCATACAATGGAGTTCGCAGTTCATGGCTGATAGTAGAAACAAATTGGGATTTCATTTGGGAGGCTACTTCTGCTTTTTCCTTAGCAATCAGTAAGTCATTATTCGCAATGGTGAGTTCGATGTTGGTTTTTCTTTTGTAGCTATTATTTCTAACTAATGTAAACACTAGAATAAGCAAAATACAAAACACCACAATAAAAAGTACAACTATGATTTTTGATTTAATTAAATTTTGTTTTTGTGCCTCCTTGATCAATTCAAATTTTGTCATTTCCCGCTTGTATTCATCGAGCTCAACGTTCAATCCCGCGATAGAGGCTTTTATGATTTTATTTTCCTCATAAATTGAATTGATTAACTCGTCATATTTTTTTAAATGCAAGTAGGCTGCTTTGAAATTTCCAATTTTGAAGAGCATTTTTGAATATTCATTATGAGCATAAGCAACATCATCTAGATCCTTATGATTATAGCCATGGCTAATGGATTTTTTGAAATGGAAATGGGCTTTTTCATAATTTTTTAGTTGGTTGAAGTACATGCCATTTATCATTTCATAAATTGTGCAAATAGATTCATTTCCTTTTTCAATAAAATGGGTATTTGCATAGTTAAAAAACTCTAATCCTTCCTCGAAATTACCATTTTC